>PLPA01000206.1 GCA_003159355.1 Acidobacteriaceae bacterium
GCTGGCGTCAGCGCCCGTCCTCGAGCACCACGCTGGCCATGGCGAGCGTGGAAGTGTGGGTGATGGAGAGCGCGGCGCGAGTAGCGCCGAGGCGGGCGGCAAACTGCGCCGCGCGCCCGTGAAACTTGAGGGTGGGCCGTCCGCCGGGTTCGCGCGTGACCTCGATCTCCAGCCAACTGACGCCGTGGCTGATGCCCGTTCCCAGAGCCTTGGCGCCGGCCTCCTTGGCGGCAAACCGCGCGGCAAAGCTCTCCGCGGACTTGCGCTTTCGCAGGCAATAGGCCTGCTCCGCCGCCGTGTACACGTGGTCAAGAAAGCGCTGCCCAAAGCGATCCACGGACTGCTGGATGCGCCCGATCTCTGCCAAGTCGATTCCGGAGCCGATAATCATGCTTCTCTGAAGCTACAACGGAAGCCCTTCCAATTACCAGCGCAAGCCGCTCAGAGCCTGTTGCCGGCAATGTTGTCTCAAAGCCGGTCATGCGCCGTGCGACTCCGGCACAATCTTTACGCTGAGCTCAATGTTACCGATAAGACAAGTGTGAGGCTGACAGTGCAGACCCTAATCAACGCAGAGCGGACGATGAGCACTCCCTGGGCCATGCAATTAAAGGCCAACTCGCTCGAAGAACCGTCGCGTTTGGTGCAAACCCTCACCGGAGCGATTCTGGGCTGTGGCGGCTGGGTTCTCAGCCGCGGCGCAAACAATTCTGGCACCATCAGTATGCTCTTCGAGTTCGAGCGCCAGGCCTGCGTCGAGATTTACAGCGTGATGATTGCCGCCGGCCTGGAACTGAGCCAGAGCGGGCATATCCGCTTCACCGAACTCTGCCAGTGCACCCGCAGCCAGATGCAGGATTGCGATACTGAAATTGCCAGCGTCGAATTGGAGATCCAGACCTTACCTGTCGAGAGGATGCACTGCGTCCGCGCCCAGGGGATCGCTTGACCGGCTGGGTGGCTGCTTTTACTTGGTAGCCTTTGTCAGCAGATCGACCACTTTCTGGTATCGGTCCGCCGCCTTTGGATCCGTCGCGCTCTTTAATAGCGCCGGATCGTCCAGACCGCTCTCGCGCAGATTCGCCTCAATCAATGGACCCTGGATCTGGGTGACCACATCCAGCATTCCCTGCGCCAGCGACAATGGTTTCAAGGCCTTGGCTGTGCTCGCCTGTCCATCCTTGGCTCCCGCGTAGTTGGCGTCGGCACCGGCCTTGAGAAGCGCCTGGACGATCTCCACATTGCCATTCATGGCCGCGTAATGGAGNNTCCGCGGTATTGTCGGCCTTGACAGCCGGCATCAGCAACGACGGATCGGGCTTGCAGCCGGTGATGGGAATAAAAGTAAGTGCGAGAACTAAAAGAAAGAGCAGCTTATTTTTCATGTAGCGTTATGTCCTTTGAACGCCTCTGCCGATCCCGCCGTGCGTCTGATCTGTCCGAAGGACAACCCTGATCTATCCTTTGGATTCGCCTGTTCTGCCTGGATGGAAGCACTCTGTATTCATGGTATCAAGAGGCTGTTTGTGCGGTCAACCGGCTTGCGCCGGTCGAGGCCGGCGCGGCAGGGCGCTCCGGCGCATGACTCTAGCCGCCAGAGAACGTGGAGTTGGGCAGCATTGAAGTCTTGCCTTCCACCCCAGGAGGCGAGAAGACGCTTCGCGGAAAGGGTGGAAGGCTTGGCGCAGGGCGGAAGTTATGTACTCTGCTTTTCCTCGGTGACTTTGACTAGAATTTCGACCACCTTTTGATAGCGATCGGTGGCCGTTGCATCCGTCATGCTCTTCAGAAGAGCCGGGTCGTTCAATCCACTCTGGCGCAATGTATCCTCAATGTCGGAGGGCGGAATCTTAGTGACCAGATCCAGAGCCGCCTGGGCAAGAACCAACGGGCTCAACGAGGTGGCTGAGTCCTTTTGTCCTTCCATGGTTCCTAGGCAGTTGGGATCGGCTCCGGCTTTGAGAAGAAGCTGGACGATCTCCGCATTTCCGTTCCTCACCGCGTAATGGAGCGCGCTCCAGCCATTGGCCGATGTGCGGCTGTTCACATTAGCGCCCATCTTGATGAGCTTCTTTGTCAGTTCGGTGTTATCGGTCCGCACGGCCCTGATCAGCAATGTCCGCAAGGCATCCGATTCGGAATCGTTCCTGCCGAGACCATTGGGCCCTTCGGGATTGTCGGCCCTGATCGGTGATTGAGATGCCTGCATATCCACTGAAACGGGGGTGACTCTTGGGGATATTGTCGCCGCTTCAGCACGGCTGACGTGGATTGCGGTCATCAGCGAAGCTCTCAACTGTTGTGAATCCTGACTGAAGCCATAGACGTACACCAGGGAGAGGGTGAGTGCGAGGGCGAAGACGAAGAAGAGCTTGAATTTCATAGCAGGGTTTTGTCCTTTCTTTTTTTGCGCCAGGAGGAGCAAGGGAGGATATTGTTGTGCTATTCCCTTCGGCGAGTATTACATAAGTTCTACCTGAATAACGTATTTTTAACTTACTTTCGTAACTAGGTAACCATTTTATCTATGTTGAAGATAAATAGACTGGTTAAATCCAAATAGTGCATTGACTACCTTAGCCGGCCTCCACCAACCCATAGCGCCGCTGCCAGGCCTCTTTGAGCCGCGCCCAGACGCGCGTCCGCTCAGCCTCGGTCGCCTCGCTGCCGCCTGCGCCGGAAGCATTGGCAAAGCGCGCGGCCTCCATCTTGGCCAGCTCCAGCAACTGCCTGTCGCGCAATAGGTTAGCCACGCGGAAGTCGGGCAGACCGGCTTGTCTTGTGCCGAAAAACTCGCCCGGTCCACGCTGGCTCAGATCCAGCTCCGCCAGCTCGAATCCGTCCTGCGAGCGCACCATCGCATTCAGCCGCTCCTCGCCCAGCGGGGTAACCCGCTCGCCGGTAATCAGGATGCAGTAGCTCTTGGCAGCGCCACGGCCCACCCGGCCCCGCAACTGATGCAACTGGGCGAGGCCGAAGCGCTCCGCGTGCTCCACCACCATCACCGTCGCGTTGGGAACATCGACGCCCACCTCGATCACCGTCGTGGCCACCAGCACGTCGATCTCGCCGCGCTGAAAGCGGCGCATGATGATCTCCTTCTCGTCGGCGTCCAGCCGCCCGTGCAGCAGACCCACGCGCAACCCGGCCAGCGCTCCCGCGCGCAGCTTTTCGTGCATCTCCACAGCCGACTTCAGCCCCGACTTCGC
>PLPA01000184.1 GCA_003159355.1 Acidobacteriaceae bacterium
TTCTCAATTGACGCCAAATCGCCAATGCACTCATGGATATTCCAAAGCCAAGCCGGGACCGTATCTGTCTCGTGGAATTATGAGCCGAAAATATTGATGAGAGGGGTTCTAGTTCCTCGACCCTGCCTTGACCGCATCCTGCCTTGGATGGCTGAACGCCGCCGGAGGCACGTCGGTCAGCGGCAGCGCGGGGCCTTCCCAGAGCAGGCGCGGCGAGCCTTGGCTGGCCGAGTGCAAACCCTCCAGATGAAAGCGATGCGTTCCCGCGCGCAGGCCCAGCGAGCCGCGATCATAGCGCATGGCGTTGCCCGGCGAGCCGCAGACCTGGGCAAAGGGCGGGCCGGTCCTGGCCACTTCCATGCCGTCGATCACTAGCCGCGCGCCATCCCGCGCCATCAGGTGGAAGGTATAGCCGCCGTCGGCGGGAATGTCGAGGAAGCCGTCCCATGCGGCGGCGTAGCGGGTAAAGCCCTGCGCATCCGCGTGCAGGCTGGGCGACTCGCCGGCGAAGACCGCGCGCTGAGTGGCCAGATCCGGCAGCTCGGTCCATGTGCCGGGGAAGATTTGCCAACTGAGTCCGGGCGCCAGGACACCATTCGGAGAGACAGCGTCGCGCCATTTGCCAACAACCACCACTCCCTGCGCGGCCCAGTCTTGATTGCCGGCCTCATCCTCCACGTGAAGCAGCACCCGGAAGCGGCCCGCGCCCTTTGCCGCGCCGTCAAGCTCGGTTCCCTCGGCATCCGGGAAGCGATGGCGCACGCGGCGGCCGGTGGCCCCAGCAATCTTTGTTCCGTCGCCGAAGAGCCACGTGTAGCGCGCGTTCGGCGAGGGCTGGGCGGTAAAGGTCACCTTATTCCCCGGAGCGATGACCGGCGGTTCCACCGTGAAGACCGCCACCGGCCCATGCGGAGCGGTGAACTTCGCCGGCTGAGCGCCGTCGGTCGTCACCAGCGGCAGGTCCGCGTCGCTGGCCGCGCGCGTCTGGCCGTACTTCACGTTGTCGAAGGTCACGTCCGTCACCTTGCCGGTGATCGTCGAGTCGACCAGCGGCGGCTGGTCCAGCGCCCAGATGTTGCGGAAGACGAAGCCGTGCAGGTCCGGCTGCTCCCGCTCAATCTGCACCAGCGAGTACCAGTTGTCGAGGGTCAGATTCTCAAAGGTGTAGTTGGAGTGCTCGCCCTTGGCCCCTCGCGCGCCCCAGAAGCCGAGCAGGCCGAACGTCTGCCCGCAGGCTCCGATGCCAGCGTGAAGAATGTCGGAGTCGCGCAAGGTAAAATTGCGCGAGTTGAAGGTCTTGCGCGGCCAGCCGGCGCGCACGATGTTGGAGATGCTGGTGGATAGCTCGCTGTGCTCGATGAGAATGTTCTGCACATCGTGGCCGGGGAGCAGAATCTCCTCGTCGGTGTAGCCGTCCCAGTTGCCCTGCAGGGCAAAAACGTCGTCCGACGCGCGCAGGAAGGAGTCACGCACGATGGCGTCGCCGCCGCCCAGCCAATCCATCCCGTCCTGGTTGGCGTTGCCGGGGTTGCCGCCGATCACGCGCAGGTCGTTGTAGATAAATTTAGTGGAATCCTTCATCTGGATCGACCACGTCCGGGCGCGCACAATGCAGGTCAGGCCGTCGATCTCGATGTTGCGGGCCTCAAGAGCGCCGATGCAATGCCAGTCGGGCTTCTGCATCCAGCCTTCGTCGCTGGTAGGATCCTGAGTGCCTTCGTAGACAATCGTCCCCCGGCCCAGAATCTTGACGTCATGCACCTTCCACAGATTCAGGCTGCCGAAGAAGTATGAGCCGGGCGCAAGATAGAGGGTCTCGCCGCTCTTGGGATTGAGGCTTTCGTGGTAGACGCCCGGCACGTAGGCGTGGATCCCCTGATTGCGGAGCATGGGCGGCGGCGGCGTGCCGGCAAAGAGAAAGAGCATTTTGGCGTAGTTCAGGAAGTCGCCGGGCCGGGAGATGGAGAGCTTGGCCGGTCCTGCGAGCCTGAAGCGGATGGTCGAGCCTTGCCGCGTGGGGCGCAGACCCAGCCGCCAGGGCTGAATGTCCACGCCGCGATCCCAGAATCCCGGCTCGGCCGCGGTAATCGCAACATCAAACGGGCCGGTCCCGTCGAAGCTGACAAACTCATAACTCGCCGCGGCGTGGGCCACGTCCACCGTCTGGCCGTTCACGGTGACGGTAAAGGCGGTTGAGCGCATCTCCGCAGGCACCGGCGCGGCTTGAATGCGCGAAGCGGCGTGGGCAGCAACGGGGAACGCGAGAACGGCCACCAGCAGTGAGCGATAACCCAGCAAGAAGACAGACTCCGGCAACAGAGTGGGAACAAAACCACTGTAGCACCGGCGTGACGGGGGCTGATTGCAGGCTGGGACTCCCAGCGAAATCAATCAGCCCTATTCCCGTTTTCGCAGTATTCCGCGGCCCTGGCGTTACAGCTTCAACTGCACGTGCTGGGATATCCGCAGAGACCGGCGAATCAGAAATGAACCTTCCTGATAGACTGATTCGACAAGCACAAGCGGTTTTTTGTTTGAGTGCAATCCAGAATAAGAAGCAGGAAAGTGGCATGAACACACGGTTTGCGCGCCGGATGAGCGCCGTACGCCCTTCTACGATTCGTGAAATCCTCAAGGTCACCGAGCAGGCCGATATCATCTCCTTTGCCGGCGGCCTTCCCGCTCCGGAACTCTTTCCTGTAGAAGAAATCAGCACTGCCTGTGAGCGCGTGCTGCGCACCGGCGGCCCGGGCGCTTTGCAGTATGGACCCAGCGAGGGTTTTGCGCCGCTGCGTGAGTGTTTTGCGGCGGAATCGCGCAAGCGCGGCATTGATTGCACAGCCGAAGATATTCTCATCACCACCGGCTCGCAGCAGCCGCTGGACCTGGTCAGCAAGATTTTTCTCGATGCGGGCGATTGTGTTCTGACCGAAAGCCCGACGTACATGGCGGCCTTGCAGGCCTTTCAAACCTATGAGGTTCACTTTGTTACCGTGCCGACCGACGCGGAGGGACTGATTCCAGAGGCGTTGCCGGAGCTGATCGAACGCGAGCGGCCCAAGTTCCTCTATACGATTCCCAGTTTCCAGAACCCCACGGGCATGACTCTGACCGCCGAGCGCCGATGTAAACTCTACGAAATCGCCGCCCGCTACGGGCTGATTGTGCTGGAGGACGATCCTTACGGTGCTTTGCGCTACGCAGGCAAGCCCATTGCTCCGATCAAGTCGCTGGACACGGAAGGACTTGTGATTTACCTCAGCACCGTCTCGAAGACCATCGCGCCCGGCCTTCGGCTTGGCTGGGTGGTGGCCTCTGAGGAGATTCGCCGCAAGCTGACGATCGTCAAGCAGGCGGCAGATTTGCACACGTCGAGCCTGGACCAGCGGATCGCTCATCGCTATCTGACCGACTTCGACAGCGAGGCCCACGTCGAGCGCATCCGGCGGTCGTATGGGGAACGCTTCTCGATCATGGACGCGGCGCTGCGGGAGACGATGCCGCCGGGCTTCACGTGGACCCATCCCGAGGGAGGAATGTTTCTCTGGGTCACCTGTCCTGAGGGTGTGGACACGTGCGAGTTGATGATGGAAGCCCTCAAGCGCAAGGTTCTCTTTGTGCCGGGGCGGGATTTCTTTCCCGACGCCAGCGGCCAGCGATTCATGCGGCTGAACTTCTCCAATGCAACGCCGGAACAGATTCGGGAGGGTGTCGGGCGGCTGGCGGAGGTTTGCCATGCGGCAGTGGCCCCGCTTGCCGTGATAGCCTCCCTATGAACAAAGCTGGTTGAGAGCTGGGTCTTCTCCATCCTTAGCCAAAACACGTAGGAATTGGTTACCCATTTAGCAAGTTAGCCACCGCTTCGCGGTGATAGCAAGTTAGCAAGTTAGCGGGTTTATTGCTGGGGTAACTTGACACGGCGAGTTGGGCTGCTCCTAATGAACAAGACCGGATAGGGTTCCTGGCGCCACAACGGAGGAAGATCAATGAATGATGCCCCTTGGAAAACAAGAAAGGTTGTGATTGTCGGCGCCGGCGCTGTAGGTTCAACCTTTGCCTACACGCTGGCTCAGAGTGGTTTGGCCGATGAGATTGCTTTGCGGGATCACAATCATGAGTTGGCAATGGGACAGGTCCTCGATCTGGCGCATGGCCAGGCTTTCTTTCCCTCTGTCCAGATTCGCGTAGCCCAAGCGGAGGATTATGCCGATGCGCACATGATTGTGATTACGGCCGGGGCCAAACAACGGCCAGGCGAGTCCCGTCTGGATCTGCTGCAAAGAAACGTCAAAATCACCTACGATATCGTTGATGAAATCGTACTCCAGAAGTCCTCGGCGGTCGTTTTGATTGTGAGCAATCCCGTGGACATCCTGACGTATGCCGCCTACAAACGGTCCGGCTGGCCGCGCGGACGCATCATCGGGTCGGGCACCGTTCTGGACAGCGCGCGCTTCCGTTATTTATTGAGCCAGCACTGCGGTGTGGATGTGCATAATGTCCATGCTTACATTCTGGGCGAACATGGGGACAGTGAATTTGCCGCCTGGTCGATGACGAACCTGGCCGGCCTGCCGATCGAACAGTTTTGCCAGCTATGTTCAAAATGCGGCGACCCGCACGCGGCCCGCAACGAAGTCGCGGAGGACGTGAAGAATTCCGCCTATCACATCATTGATTACAAAGGGTCCACTTGGTTCGGAGTCGGCTTGGCTTTGACGCGGATTGCCGCTGCCATCTTGCGCAACCAGCATGGAGTGCTCACGGTTTCAGCGGTGCTGGAAGGCGAATTTGGCCTTAACGGTGTGAGCTTGGGGGTTCCTTGCATCCTCGCTCAGAATGGCGTTGAGCGAGTTTTGCAGGTTACTCTGCCACCCAACGAGCAGAGCGCCCTTGTGAAATCCGCCGCGATCCTGAGGGAAACTATCGAACAACTTGAGTTGGCATAGGGCCTGTTTACTTGAGCTCGCGGCAGTGATGGACTTGGCCGGTTGTCCTGAACCCAGGAGGAGATTTGATGAATTATCTTCGTTTCACACCAATTTTGATTCTGGCTGCGGCGTCGGCGATGGCGCAGGCGCCTGATGCCTCGAAGCCCGCGCCAACCGCGGCCATCAAGAGCTTCGATGCGGCGGCCATTGACAAGACAGCCGATCCCTGCGCGGATTTTTACCAGTACGCCTGCGGCAACTGGGTCAAGAGCAATCCCGTTCCCGCTGACCAGACGCGCTGGGCGAGGTCGTTTTCGCTGCTCGGCGAGCGCAACCGCTATCTGCTCTGGCAGGAGCTGGATGCGGCGGCCAGCCATCCCAAGAGCTCGCTGGAAAAGCAGTATGGCGACTTCTTTGCCGCCTGCATGAACACCGACCTGATTGAGAAGAAGGCTCTCCAGCCGCTGGAACCGGCCTTCAAGCGCATCGCGGCCCTCAATGACGCCCATAAGCTGGGCGAGCTGATGGGCGAACTGGAGGCCGAGGGCAGTGCGGCGCCGCTCTTCCGTTTTGGCGTGGAGCAGGACGACAAGGACTCCTCAAAGCAGATTGCCGCCATTGGGCAAGCCGGCCTCTCGCTGCCCGACCGCGACTACTATCTTGTGGACAGCAAGCGGTTCCAGGAGATTCGCAAGCTGTACATTGACCACGTGACGAAGATGTTCACGCTGGCCGGCGACTCTCCGGATCAGGCGGCCAGAGAAGCCGCGGCGGTGATGGAGATTGAGACGGCGATGGCCAAGGCCTCCACCAGCCGCACCGACCTGCGCGATCCGGAGAAAACCTATCACATCTATACGGCGGCCGAGTTCCAGAAGCTGACCCCGGAGTTTGATTATTCGGTGTACTTCAAGGATGTGAAGGTGCGCCCGTTCGAGACGCTGAACGTGGCGACGCCGGATTTCTTCAAGGGACTTAGCGAACTGATTGCCAAAGAGCCGATCGACGCCTGGAAGTCGTACTTCCGCTGGCACACGCTGCACGGAGCGGCTACAAACCTGCCGAAGGCCTTCTTCGACGAGAACTTTGCTTTCTTTGGAAAGACACTGGCGGGACAGAAGGAACCGACGCCGCGCTGGAAGCAGTGCACCACGATGACCGACCGCGCGCTGGGCGAGGCGGTGGGCCAGGACTGGGTGAAGCAGAACTTTCCGCCTGCTGCCAAGGCCAGCATGGACCAGCTCGTGGCCGCTCTGGAGAAGAGCCTGGGCGACGACATCAAGACCCTGCCGTGGATGAGCGACGCGACGAAGAAGGCGGCGGAAGAGAAGCTGGGCATGATCCGCAACAAGATCGGCTACCCGGAGAAGTGGCGCGATTATTCGGCGCTGAAGGTGAAGCGCGACGATCTGATCGGCAACCTGGATCGCAGTGCGGTCTTCGAGCGCGACTGGAACCTGGACCACCTGGGCAAGCCGGTGGACGAGAAGGAGTGGGGGATGACGCCGCCCACGGTCAACGCCTACTACGATCAGTCGATGAACGACATCAACTTCCCGGCCGGCACTTTGCAGCCGCCTTTCTTCGACTTCACCATCGACCCGGCGGTGAACTTTGGCGGCATCGGCGTGGTGATCGGGCACGAGATGACGCACGGCTTCGACGACGAGGGCTCGAAGTACGACGGCAACGGTAACCTGCGCGAGTGGCAGACAGCGGAAGACCGCAAGGCCTTCACCGAGCGGACAGATTGCGTGGCCAACGAGTACAGCGGCTTTGAGGCTGCCGCGGCCAAGGGTGAAACTCCGGCGCAGAAGTTGAACGGCAAACTCACACTGGGCGAGAACACGGCCGACAATGGCGGACTGCGCATCGCTTACATGGCCCTGCTGGATACGCTCGCGGCGGAGGGCAAGAGCATCAACGACAAGATCGACGGCTACACCGAGGCGCAGCGCTACTTTCTGGGGTTTGCCCAGGTGTGGTGCCAGAACCAGACCGAGCAGTCTGCCCGGCAGGCGACGCTGACGGACCCGCACTCGCCCGGCCGCTGGCGCGTCAACGGCACGGTGCAGAATTTCGACCAGTTCGGCAAGGCCTTTGACTGCGCCCAGGGCCGGCCCATGGCCCCGATGAATTCCTGCCGAGTTTGGTAGATCAGCAACGGTCTTGAAGCCATAGTTTGGAGCCGTGGTGTTGTAAGTCACGGCTCCGGGGCCCAGCTCATGGCCTGCCGCCAGACTCTTCAACTGGGTTTGGCGCGGCAGTGTTGACGTTTCCCTTCCCGCGGGCGTCCAATCCTCAGCCATGGCCAATCATGGAGCAGTCCGCCCGACAGGCCGCGGTTTCTGCCTCGCCCGAGGCGGGGAAGGCTGGGAATAATACGCTGTTTTGCTGCGTTCTCAGCCAAAACTAGGCACAACCCGCCTTGGGCTTTTACAATGCAACAGGGACCCGTCCCAACCCAGCTCTGCTGTGGAACTTGCAAACCTGGCGGCGCAGGCCCGGCCAGGATGAAGGAATCGCATGAAGTTCAAGAAATTCGGCAAGGCCCTTCTGATGAGTGCCCTCTCGGCTGGCGTTGTCCTCAGCGTTACGTCTTGCATCCAGAATTATTCGGTTGGCTACTTGTATGTAACCGGGACAGTGACCGCCGGGACGAGCGGCAATGGCATTATCAGCGGCTTCAAGATCGACCACAATACGGGCTTTCTGACCCCCATTAACGGATTACCCGTCTCCTCTGGCGGCGCCAACCCGGTTCGCGCCGTCCTGATCGACGGCAGCCGTTTTCTTTATGTTTTGAACCGTGGCATCAACAAAGAGGGTAACGGCAACTGCACCACAGCGGACCCTTGCCAGAACTCCAACATCACCCAGTTTGAAGTCGGAGCCAACGGCATCCTCACGGCGCAGGAGACCTTCGCCACCCAGGGTGTCAACCCGTTTCGCATCGTCCCGGACACCTCGGGAGGCTATATTTACGTACTGGATCATGATTCCCCGGACAACTATAACCAGTCGAGCCAGGACGGCTGCGCACTGGCCTTGGGCGGTGTCCAAACCTGCGGCGACATTACCGCATTCCAGGTCAACCAGACCACAGGGCGCCTGAGCTTGGTTGTGAATAATCAGGTAACCTCGACCCTCGGCGGCGGTACTTCCTCGCTGACTTACTTTCCGGTTCCCGTCAATCCGATTGACATGGTGATGACCAACATATCCATGTACGTGTTGAGCGGCACACCGGCGACAGGCGATTCGGCCTTCCCGTACACCTACAGCCCCACCAACGGGCAGTTGACGGTGAGCCAGAACAGCTCCCAGCCGCTGAACATCACGCAGGGCACGGCCATCGTGTACGGCGCAGGTTACATCTTTGTGCTGGACAACCAGCCGATTACAGTGAATGGGGTGGTGGCATCGCAGAGCCAGATTCTTCCCTACACGGCCATCTCCAACGGCGCGCTGCAGGCGGCGGTGAGCGGACCCATTCCCGATGACGCGAACCAGTCCAATCCCATCATGCTGACGGTGGAGAACAAGGGTAAGTGGTTTTACGTGGCCAACCAGGGGCCCTCCAGCACTCCAACGCTTCCGTTGAGCGGCATTGCCGGCTATGTCATCAACTCACCGTTCCAGCCCTCCGAAATCGCCGGCACGCCCATCAATTTCGGCACCGGAGGCGGCCCGCAGTGCCTGGCCGAAGATCCATCGAATCAGTACTTCTATACGGCCAACGCACTCGATTCAAGCGTCTCCGGGCAGGAGATCAACGAACAGTCAGGCAACCTTACGCCGCTCTCCCAGACGTCGAAGGCGCCGGACCAGTATTCGCTTACCGGCCCACCCACCTGGTGCCTGGTGGATGGGCGCATCGGCTAACCGTCACTCTGAGCCGTTGCCTGGAGCGGTAGCTGGCCCCCGGCTTTAGGCAAGGCCAAACCAAGATTGCTCCGCAGTCTTCAAGAACGCCGCTGAATGCCAGAGCACGATCTATCCCTTGCGTGCCTGGGGTTCGGTTCAAAATCTGATTTAATGCGCGCCAACGATACTGGCCCGCTGACGAAAGATGCGCATGAAGTTCAACAAAACGAGTCAACTGCTGCTGGTTTCCGCGGCTAGCCTCTTGGCGGCCGGTCTGATGACCGCCTGCGGCACCGACACCGTGGATTTCGTATACGTGGCCAGTTCCCAGGCAGCGGGAACCAACAACTACGGCGAGATCGACATCTTCGAGATCAACTCGGTCTCCGGCTTCATGCGCCAGATTCCCGCCTCGCCCTTTCCTTCGGGCGGACGCAACCCGGTGGCCGAAGCCGTCTCCAGCGACTACTCGAACTTGTATGTGGTCAATAAGGACGACAACACCATCGTTCAATTCATGATCGGCAGCGACGGCAAGCTCTATCCGCAGAACACCGTGAACACGCCCGGAATCTTCCCGCTCGCCGCTGCCGTCAATGGGTCGAACCTGTTTGTCATCGACACCTATCAGCCGCTGCCCTCATGCTCTACCGCATTGCCTTGCTCGGGGTCGGTGGGAGTGTTTCCTCTTGCAGCCGCCTCCGGAACCGGCTCCAGCGCAACGCTTGGCGGCGCACCGGGCTCACCCGTCGTCAATCCAGGCAATGGCGCGGACTATTGGCCGCTGACGCTCTCCGGCAACAGCTCTTCCGACATCCTTCTGCCAACCGGTGTCAATGTACTGGCCTCAGGCGCCTACCTCTATGTGACCGCCTACGACACAACGGCCAACGCCGGCTATGTTTTCGGATTCACGATCGGAGCAGGCGGCGTGCTCTCTGCCGTCAGCGGTTCACCCTTTGCCACGGGCGTCCATCCCTCGGCCATCGCCAGCGATTCCACCAGCAGCTACGTTTACGTGACGGATTCAGTGAGCGGCAAGGTGAGCGGCTACTCCGTTGCATCGGGAGTTTTGAGTCCGCTGAGCGGCAGCCCGTACCCGGCCGGCAATCAACCCTCGGCGATCGTCGTCGATTCCAAGTATCCTTTCGTTTATGTCGCCAATTCGCTGGATGGCAACGTGAGCGCATATTCGATCGGCGGCAGTGGAGCGCTGACCGGCATCGGCACTTACGCAGCGGGTATTAATCCGGTGGCCATCGGGATTGATCCGGGAACAAGCCGTTTTGTCTTCACCGCTAATTTTCTTAGCAACGGCGCCAACGGCACGGTCTCCGACTTTGAGATGAGCACCACCGCTGGCACGCTCATCAATACGCAACACTCACCGTACACGTCCAACGCCCTGCCGACGGCCGTGGCCGCGGTTCCGCACAACGTCACGCCGTAGTCATCGCCAGCACGGCCCGACTCTGGCAACACCCCGTACCGGGCTTTTACAATACAAACGGGGCAACCTAACCAGTTTTTTCCGGGCTCGCACGTGACAAGCCCACGACGAAGGAAGCGCATGAAGTTCAGCAAATTGAGCCAGCTTTTTCTGGTCTCTTTCCTCGGCCTTTTCTTGGCCACACTCTTGACTGCCTGCGATATCGTCACCGTTGATTTTGTCTACGTGGCCAGTTCCGCCGGCTCCGGGACAGCCAGCAACGGAGTGATTGATATCTATGCGGTGGACTCCGGCTCCGGCGCTATGCGCACGGACGTGGCGTCCGTCTCTACCGGCGGAGTGGCCCCGGTCTCCTTGGCCGTTACCTCCGACTATGCGAATCTTTACGTCGCTAATGCGGGAAGCAAAACCATCGTCCACTTCACCATCGGCCTGGACGGCGGACTGACGCAGAAGGATTCGGTTACACTGAGCGCCACGCCCGTTGCCATCGCGGTCAACACAGCTGACACCTACCTCTATGTGGTCTCCGGAACCAGTTCTGCCACATTGACGGAGTATTCTCTCTCCTCCGGCACAATTGGAACCGCAGCGACCGCTTCAGCGCCCCTCAACGTGGGGAGCGACACGATTATTCCCACCGGCGTCACCGTGCTGGCCAATAATGCCGCCGTCTACGTCACAGCCTACGATCAGTCAGCATACAATCCCGGCGGAAGCACGACCAGCACCGCCAATCCCGGCTGGGTCTTCGGCTATGCCGTCGGCAGCGGCGGCGCTCTGACTGCGGCCACAAACAGTCCCTACCAGGCCGGCGTCAAGCCCAGCGCCCTGGTCGCCGACCCCACCAATCGCTTCGTCTATGTCACGGACTACGCTTCCAGCCAGATGATCGGCTACTCGATTCTGGATGGCAGCACCTTGAGCTTCCTGACCAACGGTCCCTTCAAGACCGGGAACGAACCCTCCGCGATCGTCATCGATCCTCGCGGCAAGTTCCTCTATCTCTCCAACGAACTGGACAACACGGTCGGAGCTTACTCCATAGACCTGCCCACCGGCACTCCCACAACTACGGTGAACGTGACAGGAAGCCCGCTCGACTCCACCGACACCCAGCCGGTCGCCATTGTTGTTGACCCGGCGCTGGGCCGGTTTGTCTACACTGTCAACCACCTGGGCAACTCCGTCTCCGGCTTTGTGCTGGACCCGACTTCGGGCGCGCTGAAGGCCACGCAGGCCTCGCCGTACCCCATCACGGGCACAATGCCCACTGCCATCGTCGCCATTCCTCACGGCAACCACGCCATCCAGGCAGTCGACTAGCAAGAGGAGCAACCACGCACAGCAAGAAGCCCAGCCACCAAGGCTGGGCTTTTTGCTGTGCGTGGTTGTGCCGGCGACCTGATTCAATCCAGGACGAGGCATGGATTCATGCCTGAACAAATTGGCTTAAGGCCTCAAGAACATATACTGGCTTTACGGCCGGCCGGGCGATTTTGCGCTGCCCGATGGTCCAGGCATCCACCCGAACCACGTAATCAGGAGATCCGCACGTGACTTTCCGCACCCGCTTGCTGCTTCTGTTCCTTCTTGCCTTCACCAGCCTTCTCCCCGGAATGGCTCCGGCCCAGGCTTTGCCGCCGGCCCACGAGAACTTCAAGGTTGCCGTCTACATTCCCGTNNGAGATCAGCAGCCAGGTCAAAGTGGACAAGGTCTACATCGAGAGCTACCGCAGCGGAGTGCTTGCCGACGATGCGCTGCTGGAGAGCGTGAAGGCTTATTTTGCCGCGCGCGGCGTGCAGACCGCCGGCGGCATCGCCTTTACGAATATGGAATCGAATCAATTTGCTTCGTTCTGCTATACCGATCCGAAGGATCGCGCCTATGTGAAGCATATCTCCGAGGTGACGGCGCGGCACTTCGACGAGATCATCCTCGACGATTTCTTCTTTAACGACACCAAGTCCGACTCCGACATCGCCGCCAAGGGCAATGCCAGTTGGACCGCCTTCCGGCTGCGGCTGATGGACGAGGTGGCGCGCAACCTGGTGGTGGGCGCGGCGCGGGCCGTCAATCCAAATGTGAAGATCATAATCAAGTTCCCTAACTGGTATGAGCACTTTCAGGCCAATGGCTACGACCTGGAGCAGGAGCCGAAGATCTTCGACGGCATTTACACCGGCACGGAGACTCGCGATCCGGTGATTAACGACCAGCACTTGCAGCAATACGAGAGCTACCAGATTCTCCGCTACTTCGACAACGTCAAGCCGGGCGGCAACGGCGGCGGCTGGGTGGACACCTTCACGATCCGCTACCTGGACCGCTACGCCGAGCAGTTGTGGGATACGATGCTGGCCAAGACGCCGGAGATCACCCTCTTCCAGTACAGCAATCTTCTCAGACCGGCGGAGGCCGGCGACCGCAACGCCTGGAGCGGCCTGCACACCAGCTTCGACTCCGCCGAGCTGGAAAAGTGGCACGCCGCCTCCGGCTCGAAGGAGCCGATCGACTTTGCCGCCGCGGCCGGTTATTCACTCTCCAAAGTGAATGCCGTGCTGGGCAAGCTGGGCACGCCCATCGGCATCGCCAGCTACAAGCCCTATCAATCTACCGGCGAGGATTTCCTGCACAACTATATGGGCATGATCGGCATTCCCATCGACCTGCATCCCGAGTTTCCGGTTGAGGCAAAGACGGTTCTGCTCACCGAGTCCGCCAAATTCGATCCGGCGATTGTGAGCGAGATCAAGACGCATCTGGAGAAGGGCGGCAACGTCGTGATCACCTCCGGGCTGCTGCGGGCGCTGGAAGGCAAAAGCATCGAGCAGATTGCGGAGATTCATGCCACCGGCAGCGTCCTCAAGATCACGGACTATTGGGGCGCGTATGGCGCGGGCGGCGGCGCCAATCTGGGCTCGACAGCGGAGATTCTGGTGCCCGAAATGAGCTTCATGACCAACGACGCCTGGCCGGTGGTGCGCGGCACCGCCAACGGACGCGGCGCGCCGCTGCTGTTGATGGATCGTTACTCGAAGGGAATGCTCTACGTGCTCACCATCCCGGAGAATATGGACGATCTGTATGTGCTGCCCCAGCCGGTGCTGACCGCCATCAAGCAGTACCTGATGCAAGACTTCCCGGTGCAGATCGACGCGCCCAGCAAGGTGAGCCTCTTCGCCTACGACAACCACACCTTTGTGGTGGAGTCGTTCCTGGACGCGCCGGCGCAGGTGACCGTCTCCACACTGGGGAACTTCAGCAAATTGCGTAATCTGGCTACCGGCGTGGTGGTGGAAAGCAGCAAGCCCTCTCCAGAGGCGAATACAGACAAGATCCCCGCGCGGAGACGTCCGGCGCAGCCCCCGCGTACAGTCTTCCACATCGAGATTGCGCCGCACAGCTTTGCGGCCTTTGCCGAGGAATAATGGATGGCGGGAGTTGCTCCTGAGGCCAAAAACGCCCCGTGCCCCATCCATGCGCATTGTTTCTGGCGCATGGGTGGGAGACGATGAAACCCAACCTTGCCACGAAAACTACGCCCCTATCCACTTGCGCAGTTGCCGCTGCGCTGGCTTTTCCACCAGGTACAGCGCCGCCAGAGCCACTGCCAGCAGCACCGCGTAGCTGAGCCATGGATCGAAGCGCGCCACTCCCAGCCGTTCCGGCAGATGGGTTTCGTGAATCCAGTTCCACAGGTTGAAGTGCAGCAGGTAGAGGCAGTAGCTGGCCTCGCCCACAACGACCAGCGGGCGCACGCTGAAGGCGGATGCCAGCCAATTCTCCCCGGCCAGGCCCAGAACGATGCAGCCTAAGAGGGGCATCAGCAGGCCGTCATGCAGCAGCACGTAGGGAACCAGCGGCCCCAGCTCCAGCAAGATGAAGACCCCGGCTAAGCCGGCCACTCCGAGCAGCAGGCGCAGGCGACCGGCGCGCGGCACCAGCGCATCCAGGCCGGCCAGCAGAATGCCGAAGAAAAAACTGGCCAAGTGCGGCAGCGGCGTGTACTTGAGCGCCTGCAGCCAGGGGCCCCAGCTCCAGCGGTCGGGATGGGCAATGCCGTCCGGTTGGAGGAACAGATAGAGCAGGCCAGGCGTCATGCCCACGGCCCACACCCCGGCCAACTGAAGCAGAGAATGGCCAACCCGCGCCGGACGCTTCACCTTGGCCAGCCAGGGAAAAAGAGCGTACATGAAGGCTTCGGCGGGCATTGCCCAGGCGGGGGTATTCAGGAAGGTGGCTAGCTGTGGAATCCAGCCCTGCAAGAGCAGCGGCGTCAGCACCATGCCCGTCCAGAACATTCGATGCGTGTGGGCGCCGTACTCGGCCGAAACCATGCGCCAGCTCAACAGCAGGCTCAGCAGGTAGATGGGATACAGGCGCGTGAAGCGGGCCTTCCAGAAGCGCACGCGATCCAGCGAGCCAGCGCGGGCCTGTCCCGCGTAGTTATAGCCCAGCACGAAGCCCGAGAGCAGAAAGAACAGGCCCAGCGCGATGTAGCCGGCGTTGACCACCGGCCCCAGAAAACCAAACGATTGTGGATTGGAAAAGTGAAATAAGACAATATTGACGGCCGCAAGACAGCGCAATCCCGTCAATGCATTCAGCCGTGCTGGCTTGCGAGTCTCCACGGAAATTCTTGGACTCCGAACGACCTGGATACAGTTATCAGCTATCAGCTTTCAGCTTTCAGCAAATCGGCTGATAGCTGAAAGCTGATAGCTGCCTTTACGCCGTCACCAGCGATCCGACCTTTTCGCCCAGAACTACGCGGCGGATATTCCCCGGCTGGTTCATGTTGAAGATGATCATGGGCAGGTTGTTGTCCTTGCAGAGGCTTACGGCGGTCAGGTCCATCACCTTCAGCCCCTGGCGCAGAATCTCCATGTAGGTGATCTCGTCGTACTTGACCGCGTCCTTNNCGCAGGCTGGCCGCGGTATCGGTGGAGAAGAAGGGATTGCCGATGCCCGCGGCGAAGATCACCACGCGGCCCTTTTCCAGGTGGCGCACGGCGCGGCGGCGTATGTACGGCTCGGCGATCTGATTCATGAAGACAGCGCTCATCACGCGGCATTCGACGCCGCGCTGTTCCAGGGCGTCCTGCATGGCGATGGCGTTGATGACCGTGGCGAGCATGCCCATGTTGTCGGCGGCCACGCGGTCCATCTCTTTAGCCTGCTCGGCCACGCCGCGGAAGAAGTTGCCGCCGCCCACCACGACGCCAATCTCAACGCCCAGCGCATGCACATCGACAATTTCGCCGGTAATCTCCGCGACCTTGCCGGCGTCCAGGCCGAAGCCGCGCGGGCCGGCCAGCACCTCACCCGATAGCTTGAGTACGATCCGTTTATACATACCTTTTCGAGTATCGCATACCGGCGGCTGGAGCACTCTCGCCAATGGAAAAACGAGTCGAGCAGGGTCGCTATTGAATGTTCATTTTGCGGGCAAGCTCTCTCACCTTCTCCAGCCGGGGCCCCATTTGAGCGAGCACTGCCTGGGTGATCTGGGGACCTGCTTTTTCCGGGGTTCCTGCGTCGAAGGGAGGATGCGGATCGTATTCGTTTGCAAGCTGTAGGGCCTTTGCCACATTCTCCCCTAGCAGAACTGAGAGTAGTGTGAGTCCAAAGTCGATTCCGGCTGTCACCCCGCCTCCGGTGATGCGGTTGCGATCAGTCACGACTCTCTGATTCACAGGAACCGCGCCGAAGAGAGGCAGGATATCCCGGTAAGCCCAATGGGAGGTCGCCTTGTATCCGCGCAGCAGACCGGCGGCTCCCAGCAACATGGATCCGCTGCACACCGAGGTCACATACTTTGCCCTCCCTCCCCGATCGGCAAGAAAATCCAGAAACGCTCGGTCCTGCATGGCATCGGTAAGGCCCGGCCCTCCGCCGACGAAGAGCACATCGAGGTCTCTCGGGCAGCTTTCCATGCTGGTGGTCGGCTTCACTGCGATGCCTGAATCCACCGTGAGCAGGTCAAGGTTCTTCCATATCAGATGCACGTTTGCCGAGTGGGCAAGGAGGGTATGAGGTCCGATCAGATCGAGAAAATTCAAACCGGGAAACAACAGCATCCCAATCTCTGGCCGGCTCTTGCTGGGTTCGCTCATACTGCTCCTTTCATGGGTGTTCGGCTGCGCCGCTTCCGCCTCGCTGAGGGAAGCAAAGGCTCGGGGAAAGGCCGAAAAAACAGCGGTTCCGAGTACCGGCTTCAAAAACTCTCTACGCTTCAATCCAAACCATCCTCAGCGAAATAATTCCTTTCATTCTACAGTTTTTCCGGGAAAGGCTCCGCCTGATGCACGAAAAAGGCCCAGGGATTGCACCCTGGGCCTATTTGCAATCTACTGAGGTTGTGCGGAAATTACTCGGCAGCCGCTTCCACGGGCTTGGTGGTGGCTACAGTCCACTCGGGCGCGCCCACTTTGAAGCGAGCGAAGCGCCGCACGGTGATGTTCTCGCCCAGCTTGCCTACCTTGGTCGCGATCAGCTCCTTGATGCTGATGGTCTGGTCCTTGATGAAGGGCTGATCCAGCAGGCAGACCTCCTCGTAGAACTTGGCCATCTTGCCTTCGACGATCTTCTCGATCACCGGGGCCGGCTTGCCGGTGGCTGCGGCCTGGGCGCGGTAGATCTCCTTCTCGCGCTCCATATCGGCAGCGGTCACGTCCTCAGACTTCACATAGCGTGGATCGCTGGCCGCGATGTGCATCGCGACATCCTTCAGCAGCCCCTGGAAGTCCTCGGTACGGGCCACAAAGTCGCTCTCGCAATTCAGTTCCAGCAGCACGCCGATCTTGCCGCCGGCGTGAATGTACGTCCCCACCGCGCCCTCGTTGGTGGTGCGCGCAGCCTTCTTCTGCGCCGAAGCCATGCCTCGCTTGCGCAGAACGACAAAGGCATCCTCGATGTTTCCCTTGGTCTCCTGCAAGGCCTTGAGGCAATCGCCCACCGGCGCGCCGGACTTTTCCCGAAGCTCTTTCACCTGCTTGGCATCAATCTTTTCGCTCACTGTTTTTTCTCTCTTTTCCTAGTTATCAGTGGTCAGTTCTCAGTTGTCAGTTCTCAGTGGCCGGTCTGGTTCAGACCGGTCACCGCCGTAACAAGGCTCGTTGTCCAGAAAAACTGACAACTGAATACTGAGAACTGAGAACTGTCCGGATTAAAGAACGCCCTCGGCCACATCAGCCTCGTCCGGCAGCTCCAGAACCGCAGCAGGCGCCTTGCGAATGCCGCCGCCCAGAGCCGCTTCCAGATCCACTTCCTCGACCGGCGCGGCCTCAGCGGCCACAGCCTCGGCCGCCGGCTCGGGCAGTTCATCGGCAAAGGCCTTGTCGCCCACCAGATTCACGCCCTCGGCCGCCGAGTCGGCGATCTTCGAGGTGAAGAGGCGAATGGCGCGCAGCGCATCGTCGTTGCCCGGAATTACGTAATCGACCACTGTGGGATCGCAGTTGGTGTCAACGACCGCAACCACCGGAATGCCCAGCTTACGGGCTTCCTTCACGGCAATCGCCTCGTTGTTTGAGTCGACGATGAAGAGCGCGTCGGGCAGGCGCTTCATCGTCTTGATGCCGGCCAGGTTGGCTTGCAGGTGCTTGCGCTCCCGCTCCAGCCGGATCACTTCTTTCTTGGTCAGCAGGTCGTAGCGGCCATCCGTGGCCATCTCATCGATCTCCTGAAGGCGCTTCACCGACTTCTGCACCGTCACCCAGTTGGTGAGCAGGCCGCCCAGCCAGCGCTGGTTGATGTACGGCATTCCTGCCCGCGTAGCCTCCTCGGCCACGGCCTCCTGCGCCTGGCGCTTGGTGCCGACGAAGAGAATCGTCTTGCCGCTGGCGCACAGCTCGGTAACGAATTTCGACGCTTCCTTGAAGAGCTTGAGCGTCTTCTGCAGGTCGATGATGTAGATTCCGTTGCGCTCGCCGAAGATGTACTCCTTCATCTTGGGATTCCAGCGNNCTCCTTCGTGGATTGCATCCGGGTGGTCGATGCCGGCGCCCGGATTGAACCCGCTTATGCGGGAGATTGGTGGTGCGAGTTCTCAGTTCTCAGTTGTCAGTAAAGCCAAAAACCGGGCACTGAGAACTGAGAACTAACAACTAAGAACTATCTCTTGCTGAACTGGAACCTTGCGCGAGCGCCCTTCTGCCCGTACTTCTTGCGTTCCTTCATGCGCGAGTCGCGGGTCATCAAGCCTTCGGCCTTGAGCACCTTGCGCAATTCGGGGTTGAACTGGACCAGCGCGCGGGCAATGCCCAGTTTGACGGCATCGGCCTGCGCGCAAACACCGCCGCTCTTGACGGTGGTCACCACATCGAAGCTCGAAGCCAATTCGACCAGAGCCAGGGTGCGCTTGGCGGCCACGCGCTGCTGCTCGGTGACGAAGTATACCTCGAATGCCTTGCCGTTGACCTTCCACTCGCCCGTGCCGGGACGCAGAAAGACGCGCGCGATCGCCGATTTACGCCGCCCCGTCCCGTAATACTGAACCAAATCTGCCATTCGTTTCCTCTTAGCTTCTAGCTTCTAGCTTCTAGCTTCTAGCTAAAAACCAAAGCCCGAAAGTTCGAATTCCGATAAAAAGCTAGCAGCTAGAAGCTAGTAGCTAGCGGCTGCTCTTACGCGATCTCCAACGCCACCGGCATCTGCGCCTCGTGGGGGTGCTTGTCGCCGCGATAGACCTTGAGCTTGGTGGCCATCTGGCGGCCCATCTTGCTCTTGGGCAGCATGCCCTTGATGGCCTGTTCCAGAATCATCTCCGGTTTGCGGTTCAACAGGCGCGTGAACGACTCCTCGCGCAGTCCGCCGGGGAAGCCCGTATAGCGGCGATAGAGCTTGCTCTGCGCCTTGAGGCCGGTCAGGCGGACCTTCTCCGCGTTGATGACGATGACGTGGTCTCCCACGTCGATGTACGGCACATACTGGGGATTCAGCTTGCCGCTCAACACGTCGGCGGCCTTGGTCGCCAGACGGCCCAGCGTCTTGCCGCTGGCATCCACTACAAACCACTTGCGGTCAATATTCTTGCCGCTCGGAACAAAGGTACCCATCGCTCTCCTGCCTTCGAATCACCTTGAAAAAATAAAAACCAGCGCAAAGCGCTCTTGCCCGCGCAATCAAACGCACGGGCCTTCATCCACCCACTGCCAAACAAATCTGTTCGGGTGAGGAGTGCGGGCACTGACCCTCGAAGGGACTCTGGCAGC
>PLPA01000284.1 GCA_003159355.1 Acidobacteriaceae bacterium
TCCAACGCCAAGCTGGGCAGCTCACAGTACCTGGTGGCCGAGGCCGACGAGAGCGACCGCTCCTTTCTCAAGCTCTCGCCGATCCTGGCGGTCGTCACAAATCTCGACCGGGAGCACATGGACTGCTACCGCGACATGGCCGACGTCGAACAGGCCTTCCTGACCTTCATTGATAAGCTGCCATTCTACGGCGCGGTGACAGCCTGTGTGGACAATCCGCTGCTCGCGGCTATTCTGCCCCGCGCTCAGCGGCGCGTCTTCACTTACGGCGTAGCATCGGAGGCCGACTACCGGCTGGAGTTTCTTTCCGCAGTGGTGGGCAGCTTTGCGCGCTTCAAGGTGACCACCTCGCTCGGTCCGCTGGGCCCCTTCGAGCTTCATGTGCCCGGCCGCCACAACGTGCTCAACGCCACGGCCGCAGTAGCCATCGCCCATCAGCTCGGAATGGATGCGGAGAAGATCGCCCTGGGGCTGAGCCACTTCCGTGGCGTGGACAGGCGCTTCCAGTACCGCGGCAAGGCGCGCGGCGTTACCGTCGTGGACGACTACGGCCACCATCCCACGGAGATTCGCGCCACCCTGGCCGCCGCCCGCGAGTGCGGCTACCGGCAGATCCACGTGGTCTTTCAGCCCCACCGCTTCTCACGCACTCTGGATCTGATGGACAAGTTTGTCGACGCCTTCGCCGATGCAGACACGGTCATCGTGCTGCCCATCTATGCCGCCAGCGAGGAACCCATCCCCGGCGTGACGGCCGAGCGGCTGGCGGCGAAGATCGAAGGGCCGCAGGTGCAATTCGCGCCGGATTTTCCCACTGCGGTTGCCGCCGTCGCTGCCCAGGCCAGCAAAGACGACCTGATCCTCACTCTCGGCGCAGGCAGCGTCAGCCAGTTGGCTCCGCAGATCCTGGCGGCGCTGGAGTTGAATTAGAGTGTTTTCACAGTTCCTGTAGGGTTGATTTCGTGGTTTTCCCACCCATTTCGCAATTCGGGGGTTACATATGGCGCAGAATTCACGCAGAACGTTCTTGAAAACTGCCTCCGCCACTGCCGCGGCTCTGGCAGTCTCACGAGGCATTCCGGCCTGGGCGGGCGTTGCAGGATCAGCCGCTCCGGTGCAAGTCTGGGCCACCTATCGCGACCGGCGTCATGCGCAGGCTGCGCCACTGGCTTGGAAACCCGCCACCGAGGCCGTCCCCGACGCCATCGCTCTCGATCCCGGCACAACCCGCCAGGAGATTCTGGGCTTCGGCGCGGCGCTCACCGATGCGGCCTGTTACGTTCTGAGCCAGATTCCGCAGGCGCAGCGCGACGAACTGATGCACGAGCTCTTTGCTCCCAGCGAGATGGCGCTGAACGTCTGCCGCACCTGCATCGGTTCCAGCGACTATTCGCGCAATGCATACAGCTTCGACGAAAGCCCCGAGCCCGATCCGGAGCTGAAGAAATTCTCCATCGACCACGACAAGGCTTACATTCTGCCCACGCTGCTTCAGGCGCGCAAGGTGAATACCGAGCTGTTTCTCTTCTCCTCGCCGTGGTCTCCTCCGGGGTGGATGAAGTCGAACGGCTCCATGCTGGGCGGGTCGATGCGCAAGCACAGCTTCGGGCCGTACTCGCGCTACTTCCTTAAATTCCTTGAGGCGTACAAAGCGGAGGGCGTGGGGATCGATGCCGTCACCGTGCAGAATGAAGTCGACACCGACCAGGACGGCAATATGCCCGCCTGCCTGTGGGGTCAGGAATATGAGACCGAGTTTGTCGAGAGCCATCTCGGCCCAGTCTTGCGCAAGGCGGGCCTCTCGACCAGAATCTGGGTGATCGACCACAATTACAACCTATGGGGCCGCGCGATTGGCGAGTTGAGCCTCCCCGGCGCTGCCCAGTACATCGATGGCATCGCCTGGCACGGCTATCTGGGCGAGCCATCGGCGATGACGCGCGTCCATGACGCTTTTCCGCAAAAGAATGCCTACTGGACCGAGGGCGGCCCGGACATTACCGCTGCCGACTACCAGACCGACTTTACAACCTGGGCGGAGACCTTCAACGGCATTGCCCGCAACTGGGCGCGGTCGATCACGGCATGGAATGTGGCTCTCGACGAGAAGGGCAGACCGAATATCGGCCCGTTCACTTGCGGCGGAGTCGTCACAGTGGACAATGCCACCAAGAAAGTGACGCGCAGCGGACAGTACTGGGCCTTCGCGCACTATTCCAGGCACATCCGCCGTGGCGCAAAAGTCTTTCAGACCAATGAGATAGGCCAGGATGCGGAGCAGGGAACTGCCAGTTCCGTTTCTCACTCCGGCTTCCGCAATCCGGACGGCAGCTTCGTGGTCGTGCTGGCCAACCGCGGCCCGGAGAAGCGGGCGCAGTTGCTGCTCGGCACGCAGATGCTTGAAATCGACCTGCCCGCCAACTCCGTGCATACGTTGCAGTGGGCGTGAGAAGTTCCGCGAACAGTTCCGATCCTGCCGGCTTTTACGGGTGTATCGAATCGATACACCCGTAACAATACTGGTTCCTTCCGCGCCGGTTGAGGAAAACGCGGGCGAAGGCCCGGCTATAGTGAAATCTGGCGATTCTCACGACCTTGCTCAGGCGTGACGACACTAAGCGGCAATCGAACTCGTTCCCTTGCATGGGAAGATGAAGCGCCCGCAGAGCCCAGCTCACGGCGTATGCGGCAGTCTGCGCCCCCGGCGCGGCGCGCGCTACCCACCATGCCGCTGGATAGCTCCGGCCCGGACGACGATGACTCACCAGCGATGAAGTCGGAGCGTAAAGGCGGAGGCCGCTTTGAGCGTCCGCGCAATCCCTGGTGGCGTCCGGCGAGCACGGCAGGGCGCGTGCTTCTGCTGCTTGTTGCGCTGGTTGTGCTGAGCGGCTTCGCTGCCTCTGCTTATCTTCTCAAGAGCTATCTGGACCGCGACGAGCGCTTTCGCATTGCCGGGGCGGGCAACATCAAGGCCAGCGGGCTGACCGAGGTCAGCCGCGCGGAGATGCTGCCGGTCTTCGGCGAAGACATTGGGCGCAATATATTCTTTGTTCCCTTGAGTGAGCGGCGCAGGCAACTGGAACAACTGCCCTGGGTTGAGCGGGCTACGGTGATGCGCCTGCTGCCGGACCAGATTCGCGTCTCGGTGGTGGAGCGGAGGCCAGTGGCCTTTGTGCGCATGGGGCAGCAGATCGGCCTGGTGGACGCGAGCGGCGTTCTGCTCACCATGCCGGCTGCCATGATGGCCCAGCGACATTACTCCTTTCCGGTGGTGACCGGCTTCGACGCCCACGACCCAATCGCATCGCGCAAGGCGCGCATGGCGGTTTATCAGCGCCTGCTGGCCGAACTGGACTCGAACGGCCAACAGCTCTCCGAACAAATCTCGGAGATCGACTTGACCGATCCCGCAGACGCCAAGGTACTGATGCCGGAGCAGGGCGGTGACATTTTGGCCCACTTCGGCGAAGACCAGTTTCTGGAGCGCTACCAGCGCTACAAGGCACACATCGGCGAGTGGCGTCAGCAGTATCCCAAGCTGGCGGCGGTGGACTTGCGTTATGAGCAGCAGGTGGTGCTGGAGATGGCGGCTGGAACCAATGTGGCGCAAGCCACGGCCGATCAGCAGAGCGCGGCTACGACCGGCGACGGCAAGCCGGCAGATGGGCAGACCGCGGGCCAATCTCCTGAAAAGCAACCCTCAGGGGCTAAAGCCCCCGTTGCTTCCGCCGGCGCAATCTCCGGGCTAAAGCCCGGAGCTACCGCTCTTACCGGCAAGCCGCAGTCGAATGTTCCAGTGAAGCCAAACAAGGCTGGTGCTCCCGTGAAGCCAGGCAAAGCGGGCGCAAAGCCGGTGGCAAATCGCTCGACCAAGCCGATCAATTCCACGGCGCATAAGAACCCAAGAGCCATGAAGGTCTCCGTTGCGAAAGCGAAGGCGGCGAAGACCAAGAAGCGCGCGGAGGCCAAACCCGCCGCGCTGAACGCGAGCAGGCAGAAGAGCGCCCCAATCATACGTACGGCCACGTTGGCCGGGATGGGTCAGTGAGTGAGATGAGCCAGAGGCAAGATAATCTGATCGTGGCGCTGGACATCGGCAGCGCATGGACCCGGGTGCTGGCGGCAGAGTTGTATGAAGGCGCACTGCGCTACTGCGGGCATGGAGTGGTGGCGTCGGCGGGGATGCGCAAAGGGCTGATCGCCGACCTAGGCCCGGCCGCCAAGTCGGTGAAGGCAGCGATTGAGCAGGCCGAGTTTGTGGCCAACGCCAACATCGGCGAGTGCGTGGTGGGCGTGGGCGGGCCGCACATTCGCGGGCTCAACACCAACGGCGGAATCGAGCTGGGCGGCCGCATGCGCGAGATCGACGCGGAGGATGTGCGCAGCGCCGTCGAGCGTGCCCGGGCCGTGGAGCGGCCTCCCGACCGTGAGATTCTGCACCTGCTGCGCCGCCAGTTCATCCTCGACGGCCAGCCGGGCATCTTCGACCCGGTGGGCATGGTGGGCAAGAGGCTGGAAGCCGAACTGCACATCGCCACCTGCTCCGGCAGCGCGCTTCAGAGTACAGTCACCTGCGCCAATCGCGCCGGCCTGGAAGTGACGGAAGCCATTCTCGAATCGATTGCCGCCGCCGAGGCCGTTCTTTCGGCCGACGAGCGGGAGCTGGGCGTCTGCCTGCTCGACGTCGGCTGCCACTCCAGCGATCTGGTGGTGTTCTTCGAGGGCGCGGTGGTGCATACGGGTTCCATTCCGATTGGCGGACAGCACTTTACCAACGACCTGGCGGTGGGCCTGCAAGTGCCTGTGGCCCTGGCCGAGGAGTTGAAGTGCCGGTACGGTAACGTGGTGGTGACGGATGTGCCGCAGAATGAGGAGATTGAGATTGCCAGCCCTCAGCCGCAGATGCTGAGCCTGCGCAGGATGGCCGAGATTCTGGAGCCGCGAGGCTGCGAACTGCTTCAATTTGTCAAAGAGAACTTGCGCCAGGGCGGTGTGCTGGAGGCTTTGGGCGCGGGCTGCGTGCTCACCGGCGGCGGGGCGATGCTGCCCGGTATGCTCGACATTACCGAGAGCCAGTTGCGGGTTCCGGCGCGCACCGGACTCCCGGTTCGCCTCTCGCATATGCCCGACGGAATGGTCCATCCGAGCTTTTCGGTGGCGATTGGCATGATTCTTTACGCCAATCGCACACGATCGAATCATGTAGAAGAGAGCACCACGTGGCGCTCCAGGGTGCGCTCCGTTTTTGCAGGAAGTTTTTAACCGCTATCATTCAAAGTCAGATCATTCGAGGTCAGGAATCAGGAGGACGGAACCCCAATGGAAGAGCAGAAGAATGAAGCCGGAGAGATGCGCATTCAGTATCACGAGGAAAGGCCGCGCGGCGCACGCATCAAGGTCATCGGCGTAGGCGGGGGCGGCGGCAACGCCGTCAATCGCATGATCCAGGCCCGTTTGGAAGGCGTGGAGTTTATTGCCGCCAACACCGACGTGCAGGCGCTCAAGGTCTCCCATGCGCCGGTCAAGCTGCAACTCGGCGTCCGGCTCACCTCGGGGCTGGGCGCAGGGGCCAATCCCGACGTGGGACGGCGAGCCGCGTTGGAAGACTCGGAAAAGATCATCGAAGCCCTGGAAGGCGCGGATATGGTCTTCGTGACCGCCGGCCTGGGCGGCGGCACGGGCACAGGCGCCGCGCCGGTGATCGCCTCGCTGGCCAGCGAGATGGGCATTTTGACCGTGGCCGTGGTCACCTGTCCCTTCGGCTTTGAGGGCAAGCGCCGCCAGCGGCAGGCTGAGCAAGGCTTGAAGGAACTGCTGGAAAGCGTTGACAC
>PLPA01000271.1 GCA_003159355.1 Acidobacteriaceae bacterium
ACTTGTGCAGAGGTTCCCTAGGCCGCACGGCCGCAAATGAAAATTGTGTTTAGCCATTGTTCCCCCCGAAAAATCCACTGAAATATATCCGAGAATATGATAATACCTATCGTCTCTAGATTCATAGTGTTTATCGCACAATCATCAAAGACGTGGAAACTGATCCCCGCGTCCGCGTCGGCCAAACCGTCAGAAAACGGCGTCATGCCCTTGGCCTATCACAAGAAGGGCTTGCGGAAAAGGCCGATCTTCACTGGACATACATTGGCGGAATCGAGCGGGGGGAACGCAACGTCAGTCTGCTCAACATCGTGAAAGTTGCGCGTGCCCTCGGGATCACACCGGCCCGCTTGTTGACGGGAATCCGGTGAGGTGCCTGTATCTCTTGGCGGGTGGCGCAGGTTCCCATAAGTAAAGATGGGTGCCCCAGGTCCGGGGTCCCCATCGACAGGTCTTCGTCGAGGGGTAGGAGTTCAGTCGTGCCGAAAAGGCAGCCGAAGATTGCCGAGCTTTAGCCCCTGAGGGAGTGCTGGTGCGCAAAATCGACTTGCTCAGGGCTTCCAGGAATATTCTTCACCGCGCCGGCCTGCTGCCGTTGCTTATTGGGCGTAGGTGTAAGACTCGTACGCATCGAGGAAGGTCGCCAGGGGAAGCTTGAAGACACCATCCGGATCAGGTTTTGTGCCCCAGGGATTGCGCAGCGTGACGGTCTGTGCGTCTTCATCGAAGGCCATCACCGTGTAGGCGTGCCCCGGAATCCACCAATTCGCGTTGCTGTACCCCTCGCCTGATGGGGTAGCCCAGCTTCCGGCCACCATCGCCAGCCGGCCCGATTTCAATTGCCGCAGTTGTTCGATGGTCAGCTTCTTGTCGGCCACCAAGCCCGACATACCCCTGCCCAGGAAGGCATCAAAGACCCGCGCCGGCACTCCACCCTGCCCCAGGCTCTTGTACGCGCCGAAGACCTCGCCGTTCTGCTCCACGGTCTGCGCCACCGTGTCGAAGAAGCCCCGCTCTTCCAGAAAACCGCCCAGCATCTGCGCCTCGGCCGCCGGGATGCCCAAGGCGCTCAACTGGGCCGCCAGCTTTACTTTGAGCTGAGCCTTGTCGAGCACTCCATCCTGCTGCACCACGGAACGGATGGCGCGGTCATAGCCCACCAGCAGCAGGTCGGACTGATCGAGCAGCGCCAGAGCGACCGGCTTGACATAGACGGGGATGTAATCCGATTTACCAATGGCGTGCACCAGGCTCTGGCGCAGGGCGCGCTGCGCATAGGCCCGCATCAGCACCGCGACCCAAGTACCTTCGGAGCGGTCGTAGCCGTGCGCCCGGCCAAACTCCACGTCCTCGGGAAAAACCACCTCCGCCGGTCCGTTGAAGAAGCGCACCTGGTAGCCTCCGCCGGGATTCGGGCTGATGGCCTCGCGCAGCGTCTCAGGCGACACCTTGGCCAGCGCGGCAATCGAAGCGTGAAAGAAGCAACTGCCCAGCGAACCCTGCAGGACCGCCTGCGGGCTGACCCCTTGCTTTCCGTAGAGCTCAGCCGGCTCCTCGGCCCTGGCGGCTCCCGCCAAAGCGCTTCCCAACAACCCAACCGCGATCCATGCACAGGCTTTCAGCATCGTCTTCTCCTTTGCCGGCTATATCTCTTTTCTGATTCCTGACCTGATTCCTGACCTTTGTGAATCGACCCCCGGCTCAGGAAAAACTCTATCCTACATTCCCGCTAAGGACAAAGCTATCAATTATCCGCATTCCGCCTGCTATTGCATCTCTTTCAGCCGGTCGCAGCCCCACTGGTTGCCCATGCCGCAGCCCTTGGCGAGGAATTGCCGGGCCTTGGCCGGATCCTTTTCGACGCCGATGCCCAGACGATAATAGTTCCCCAGATTGCTGCAACCGATCGCATTGCCGTCCGCGCAGGCCTTGGCGTAAAGAGATGCCGCTTGGGCATTGTCCTTGCTCACGCCGCGGCCGCTGGCGTAGATGTTGCCGAGGTTGTTGCAGCCCAGCGCATTGCCGGCATTGCAAGCCGTGGCATAGAGAGCCGCCGCTCGCGCATCGTCCTTGGCCACGCCTTTGCCGCTAGCGTACATCACGCCGAGATTGTCGCAAGCCTCCCGGCTGCCCGCCGAACAGGCCTGGTCGAAGAGGGTGGCCGCCTCTGAGTAGCGGTTCGCCTTGTAGAGTGAAGCAGCCTGCTGCTCCAATTCCGCGCCACTCGGCTTTTGCGCGGAGGGCTGGGAGTTCGCGGGCGCGGGACTCGGCGCCGGCTTTGGGGCGGATGGCACGGACACCGTCGTTTGCGCGGACTTCCCTGCCGGGAGGCTCGCCGGCTTTTCCGCCGCCGCATTGAACTCCAACGTGGATGCGCTCTTCGGCTCCTCTGCTACGGAGAGCTGCGACTCGCGCTGAGCGAGACTCTGCTCCGGGTTCTGCGCCGGCGCCGGCGATGAAGCGGGCTGAGCCACTGCCGCCGGCGTCTGCTGGGGCTGCGGATGCGGCGCAAAGAGCCGCACCGCCGCGACAACAGCCGCCAACGCCAAAATAGCCAAAGCTCCCCACGCCCATCCGGGAAACTTCCGCGTTGCCGGCTTTGGCCCAGGAACGGCCTGCGGCGAAGGGGGCGGCAAAGGAAGCTGCGAAGGAGGCTGTGTAAGATGCTGCGAGGGAGGCTGTGAAACCCGCTGCGGAAGCGGTGTCGGAACCGCCCCCAGCCTCCGCCACTCTTCTTCGATGATCGTCTCCGGCCGCTCCCGCCTCTGCTCGCTCGCCGGCTCCGGCCGCGCCTGGCCTGAACCATAGAGCAAGTCGTCCAGCAGGCCGAGCAGCTCGGCGTCCTGGGGGCGGTCGTCGCGATTCTTGGCCAGCAGCCGCATCGCCAACCCATCCACCCCCGGCCAATCAGCCAGCTCCGGCCGCAACTCGCTGGGCGGCC
>PLPA01000152.1:0-5409 GCA_003159355.1 Acidobacteriaceae bacterium
GTTGAGACTTGTGCAGAGTCTCCCTAGCACCCATCTCCGATGTTCCTTTCTACTGGTCGCACCGAAGGAAAAAATCGCAATACCGACGACTGCCACAATGGACACGAGGTTGAGAATGGGCTGAATCCACTGTTTCAACCCAGAGTCCGCGTTGGTTGGTAGTACGCATTTGACCACGACCGGCGCTTGCGCCAGTTGGTCCACGAAAAACGCGGCGATTGAGGCGGAATGGAGGATCATGGCTCTTACCTTGTATCCTTAGAAGTTGAGACAAAGGTTATCATTATGAGCCAGACATTGAAAGCTGTTCGCGGGACGCGGGATTTGCTGCCGCCAGAGACCGCGCTTTGGAACCGGATTGAGGCTACCGCGCGGGACGTCTTTGCGCGCTACAACTTCGGCGAAATTCGCACGCCGGTCTTCGAGGATACCGGCCTCTTTGCTCGCGGGGTGGGCGAGGAGACCGACATCGTNNGGAGATGTACACCTGGGAGGACAGGGCGCGAGCGCAGTCGGAGAAGACGCAATCGCTCACCCTCAGGCCGGAGAATACCGCAGGGGTGGTGCGGGCGTACATCGAGCACGGGCTGGGCGAGAGCGGACTGCTGCAAAAGCTCTATTACATCGGGCCGCAGTTCCGGCGGGAGCGGCCGCAGAAGGGGCGCTACCGGCAGTTTTCGCAGATCGGGGCGGAGGTGATTGGGCCGCCGTCCGCCGGGAGCGAGTCGCCGCTGCGGGATGCGGAGGTGCTGGAGATGCTGGCCACTCTGCTGGACGAGCTGGGCATCACCGGCTGGACGCTGGAGTTGAACTCGGTTGGGTCGGCGGCGGACCGAGCGCGCTACAACGAGGCGCTGCGAGCGGCACTCGTTCCTGTAGTGGGGCAGATGTGCGGGGATTGCCAGCGGCGCGCGGAGACCAATCCGCTGAGGGTACTGGACTGCAAGGTTGCCGCCGATCAGCCGATCATCGAGACGCTGCCGGTGATTGCCGACTCGCTGGACGAAGAGTCGAAAAAACACTTTGCCGCGGTGACGGCGGCGCTGGATGCGGCGGGCGTGCCGTACACGCGCAACCATCGGCTGGTACGCGGCCTGGACTACTATACGCGGACGACCTTCGAGTTCACGCACGGGGGCCTGGGTGCGCAGAATGCGCTGCTGGGCGGCGGGCGCTACGACGGGCTGAGCGAGATGCTGGGCGGGCCGCGCGCGCCGGGGATCGGCTTTGCGATGGGCGAGGACCGGCTGGTGCTTACGCTGCTGGCTGCGCTCGAACAAGGGGTTGTTGCGGCGAAGGCCGATGCGTTTATTGCGCCGCTGGGCGAGGGGATGAACGCTGCCGCGCTGGTTCTGGCTCGCGAATTGCGCCACCAGGGCCTTTGGATTGAATTGGGCGAGGGCAGCTTCCGGCTGAAGAAATCCTTTGAGGCGGCCGACAAGACGGCTCGCCAGATTGTGATTCTGGGCGAAGACGAGCTTCAATCCGGTATTCTTACGGTGAAGAACTTCTCCACAGGCGTACAGACCAAGGTTCCTCGCGGGGAACTGGCGGTTTTTCTTTCGAATTGATTTTTTCGGGGTTGGGTTCAATCTTTCCCAGGTCCGAAAATCCTGACCTCTGACACCCGGCACTTACTGAGAGATAGGTCAGGAATAGGAGGGTAATGGCCATGTCCATGACAACCGGCGACAAGGTTAACAGTAGGTTCTTTGGCATGGGGCTCTCTGCAATGGCGTTATTTGCGCTTCTTTTTTTAGCTTCATACGCGACGGCTCTTCACGCACAGACCATCCAGATCAAACTTGTAGATGGCAAAACCGGACGCCCCGTTGCGGGCGTCTGTGTTGCCGCGAGGATGATGAAAGACTACCGAAAGAGTGCTGAAATTCCAATGGACAAGGACGGTGTTGCTCGGCTACGCCTTACCCAGATGGAAAACGAATTAGATATTTCCTATAATTCGAAACTAGGCTGCGGAGGTAACGGGGCGATCAATCCGGTTTTCAAATACGCCGGCTCACTGACGATTGGCACCAATGGTGATCATCCATCATGCGCATTCCCTGAGAGTATGCCCAACGCGCGCTATGAGGGAATAGACTTCTCGACGAAGGAGGTGCTTGAACATGGCGTTGTATCGGCGAATACTTGCGGCAAAGTCACCGCTTCGCCTCAGCCTGGGGAGGTGATCCTCTTCGTCAGACCCAGGAATTTCCGGGAAAAAGTGAAGGATTGGTCAGCTCGTGAATCGTTCCCATTCTGATTGGTGTATGTAGGGCGAGTTCCATCCAAAGCCGTGTGGAGTGTGGCCCCGGCCCCTCGCTATTGGGGCCGGGGTATCAAGGCTCAATCCACCAGCTTGGCGATCTCGTCCAGATCGAAGAGCGCCAAGCTGCCTTCGAGTGTAAACGCCCTTTCGGCCAGAGGTTCGAGCTTGACATCGCGATACCGGTATGCCGGTCCTTCGGGATCGACGATTAGAATCGTGCGAATCCCCATCTTCTCGTAGCGTTCGCCCTTCTTCATCACGCGTCCGACCTGGTCGGCAGGCGAGAGAACATCGATCACGGCGACCGGCGGATGCGTGGCGATGGGTTCAGCCGGAAGGTTGCGGTCCAGCAGCGTCACGTCAGGAATCAGAAAGCCGTAGGCATCCACCTGTACACGCAGTTCCGGACGCACCCGGATGCCAGCACTCACGGCCTGTGCGCGAAACCAGGCGCAGATCGCCTCCTGCCATGCGGAGTGTTCGTTCTCTCCCATCGTGCTCTCCCTCTCCACGATCTGCCCGTCGATATACTCGGCATCAGGCGAGTAGGAGCTTTGGAGATATTCTTCGACGGGCACAAAAACCGGCGCGGCTGCCATCTCGTCTCTCCTTGTGTCCATCATAGTGCGGCGCAAACCGGAATGGAAGAGTCAAATTCAGGATTTGCCGCCTCATTGAGTAAACCCTGCCGAACCCCTTCCATTACAATCAAGAGAGTATGGCACTCGACTTTCAAGGAAATCTCGAACGGACGCATTCTTGCGGCGAATTGCGCGCCGCCGACGCAGGGCAGACGGTTGTGCTGATGGGCTGGGTCAACCGGCGGCGCGATCACGGCAACCTGATCTTTCTCGATCTGCGCGACCGCAGCGGCATCACGCAGATTGTGCTGGACAAGGAACTGGTTCCCGAGGGCCACCTGAAAGGTGAAATGGTCCGGCCGGAGTACGTCGTCGCCGCGGTGGGCAAGGTCAGCCTGAGGGACGCGGACTCCATCAATCCCAAGATGGAGACGGGCGAGATCGAGATTGAGGCGACCGAGTTGCTGGTGTTGAACGACACGCGCCTCGCGCCGTTTTCGCCGTCGGAAGAGGCGATCCAGAACGAGGAAGTCCGGCTCAAGTACCGCTACGTGGATCTGCGGCGGCCCGAGATGCAGCACAACTTCCGCTTGCGGCATGACATTACGCTGGCCATCCGCGACAACCTCAGCCAGCAGGGCTTTCTGGAGATCGAAACGCCGATCCTGACCAAGAGCACGCCGGAGGGCGCGCGCGATTTTCTGGTGCCCAGCCGCCTGCATCCGGGCGAGTTCTACGCGCTGCCGCAGTCGCCGCAGATCTTCAANNCAGATTCTGATGATCTCCGGCTTCGACAAATACTTTCAGATTGCCCGCTGCTTCCGCGACGAGGATCTGCGCGCCGACCGCCAACTTGAGTTTACGCAGGTGGATTTGGAGATGAGCTTTCCGCGCCAGGAGACGGTCTTCGGCGTTGCGGAGCAGTTTCTTGCTGCGGGCTTCAAAGCGGCGGGAGTTACATTGCCAACGCCCTTTCCGCGCATTACTTATGACGAATCAATGCGGCAATTCGGATGCGACAAGCCCGACCTGCGTTTGCCGGGACTGACGGATGTGCGCCCGGCATTTACCGACGAGAATTTGGCCGCGCTGCAAATCGATCCGGCGCTGCCGGTGGTGGCGCTGCGCATTCCCAATGTGGGCGAGTTGAGCCGCAAGGAACGCGAGGACAATCATCCGAGCTTCGACCTGAAGAAGGGCGCGAAGTTCATCGACGACTTCAAGCGGCTGGCCAAGGGCTTTCCTGAAGCGGCGGTGAAGGCGCGCGAGCTGGCGGGGGCGGCGGAGGCTGATTTTGTCATCATCGTGGCCGGCGATCCGGCGCATCCGGTGAAGGCCAGCGATACGAAATTTGAGGGCCGCCTGAGTGAGCGCGAGATCAACGTCTACTCGGCCGCGGGCAACTTCCGCACCGAACTGGCCAAGAAATACGCCGATAAGCATGGAGCCTTTGGCGTGACCGAAAAGGTGGTCAAGGACGCGGAGCCGGGTGCGCCGATCGATGGTTCCAAGGCCTTCCAGCCGATCTGGATCACCGACTTCCCGATGTTCGAGTACGACGCGGCGCTGGCCAAGTGGATGCCGGCGCACCATCCGTTTACTTCGCCGCACGAGGCGGACATGGCGAACCTGCTGACCGATCCGGCCAGTGTGCGGGCGAACTGTTATGACCTGGCGATGAACGGCATGGAACTGGGCTCGGGATCGATCCGAATTCATCGCAAAGATGTCCAGCAGCAGATCTTTCAGTCGCTCGGCATCAGCGACGAAGAGGCCCGCGCGCGCTTTGGATTCTTCCTCGATGCGCTGGAGTACGGCACGCCTCCTCACGGCGGCATCGCGCTGGGCCTGGACCGCATCGTGATGTTGTTGGCCGGCGCGCCCAGCCTGCGCGAAGTGATCGCCTTCCCCAAGACCGCCAAGGCCATCGACCTGATGGTGGATGCGCCGACGACGGTCACCGACCAGCAGTTGAAGGAGTTGCATATTCGGGTGGCGCTGAAGAGCTAGTTCTGTCCATTTTCGGAGTGGAATCGGACAAGCTGCACAAAGGATGCAAAATGAGTAAACTTGCTCACATTGGCGGAGATGCAACTGCTTATACTGGTTGTGCGTCGATTGCAGCGAGTGTGCAGCGAAGTTTCTCCCGCCGGGAGTGCGTCGATGCTTCCTGGGGAGCCGCAACCGGATTTCATTTGCGGCAGACACAGAAATTTGATACGCTCAGGCCATCTTGAAGCTGAGCGAAAAGGGAGTTTTCATCATGACAGAAGAAAACAAGATTAACGGTCTGGCGTGGTTTGTGGCTGGATTAGGCGTCGGCGCGCTGGTGGGGATTCTTTATGCCCCCAAGAGCGGCCGCGAAACCCGGGAAGACCTGGTCAACGGTGCCCGGGAGGGAACCGAATACCTGCGCGCGCGCACCCGGCAAGCCGCCGAACAAATGGGCGACCTGGTGGACAAGAGCAAGGAGCAGGTGAGCGAATACGTGGAGCGCGGCCGCGAGGTTGTGGATCGCGGGCGGGCGCAGTGGGAAGAGTTTGTGGAGCGCGGCAA
>PLPA01000152.1:5474-9947 GCA_003159355.1 Acidobacteriaceae bacterium
GATCCTTTGCGCGGTGTCTGCGTTTGAGCGGCCGTTTGGCGCTCAGGCGCAGGCTCCGGAGACAACGCTTCGGCTTGGATTGCGGAGCGCCGAAGAGTACGAAACCGAGCCCGCAGATCGGCTGCACGAGGTCACTTCAATGTCAAACCTGGACCATGAAACCATCCTGCTCGCCTTTGCTATTGTCACTGGGCTGGCTATGCTGCTGCAGACGATCATGCTGCTGGCAATCACCATCGCCGTGCGCAAGGCGGCTAACTCCCTTCGGGAAGAGACCGAGAATCTGCGCACCTCGGTGATGCCCGTTCTCTACGACACGCGGGATCTTTTGGCCAATACGCAGATCGTCCTGACCAGCGCGCAGGAGTTCGTTTCGAGCGCGCAGGTGGTTCTTAACCGCATGGCGCCCAAGATCGAGGCGGCCACCGGCGATCTGGCGGATATTGCGCTAGGGCTGCGCGTCCAAACCGCGGAGGTGCAATCCACGGCCATGGAGATTCTCGATAAGGCGCGGAGGCAGGGCAACCGGCTGGATTTGATGTGCACCGACCTTCTGGACACCATGGATCGCGCCGGGGGTTTTGTGGCCAATGCGGTCAGCGCGCCGGTGCGGCAGGTCTCGAGAATGCTGGGGACGGTCAAGGCCGTCGTTGAATCGCTGCGTTCGACGGCAGCGCGGCGGTAAAGCAAGGAGCCAGGCCACTCGCGCCAGCCGGCCACCGGCAGCGCTCGACGCCGTGAAGACCTGGCTCTATCGCCCCTACCTGCTCGACGGCCAGCCGGTCGAGGTGAAGACTACGGTCGATGTGATCTTCACGCTGAGCCGGTAACGCGCGAGCCGGACTGTCACGATCCCAGGTCCCAAAAGCGGGACCTGGGGCACCCAGTGCTTCTCAGGCTCAGTGACCATCCGGTCGCGCCTCATTGAGCCCGGCGAAGATCACGCCATATTTGCCGCCGGCGGCGGAAAAGCGCAGCCCTTTCACGGCTTCCACGCAGATTTCCGTCGGGGTCGGCTGCGTCTTCAGGATTTCCATCACCTCGGCGATGAACTGATCCAGGGGCATGGCGAGCGGGTCATTGGCGCCGTTCATCAAGTAGGTCTGGACGTAGGGCGGAACGAGTTCGAGAACTTCGATCGGCGTTCCCCGGAGCTGGTAGCGAAGCGACTCGGTATAGGAGTGAATCGCCGCCTTGGTGGCGCAATAGGTTGGCGTCAGCGCCAGCGGAAGAAACGCCAGGCCGGACGAGACGTTGACGATGGCCGCGCGGGGCTGCTTCCGGAGGTGCGGAAGCAGCGCCGCCGTCAGGCGAATCGGCCCGAGCAGGTTGGTGGTGACAGTGGCCTCCGCGTCGGTCAAATCCTTTTGCTCGAGCAGGTCTTCGGCCCGCATGATGCCCGCGTTGTTGATGAGCACATTCAGCGCGGGAAACTCTGTGGCCACCTGGGCGGCAAAGGCGCGAATCGCGGCAGGGTCTTCGATGTCGAGGGTGAGCGACTTCATGCCGGGGTTGGCTGCGGTGGTTTCCTCCAGCGTCTGCCTGCGCCGCCCGGCGATGACGACCAGGTTGCCGAGCGCGTGCAGCTCTTGCGCCAGTCCGCGGCCAATACCGGAGCCGCCGCCGGTGATGAGAATGGTGTTGCCGGTCAGGTTCATTTTTTGCCTCCAAGAGCATGATAACGGCAGCGGGCTAAATGGAGGCGGCAGAGAAGATAGAGATTCCGTGAAGACGCTGCATCAGATGTTCGGACCCAAGGGTAATCCGACCGCGGCGAATCTCTTCAATATCATCGCTTGCTTGCAGGAGATGAAGGGGTTCGGTTGCAGGTGATGGCGTAGGATATGTGATTCCCATTACCCTGAATCGAGACTCTATCTTCTGACAAGATCACGCCGCAGCCGCAACCTTTTTCGGACGAATGGACATCAAGGCCTGACGCTCTGCAACGTCATCACTGTAGTCCAGCACGAGCTGAATCGCAGGGCGCTTTCCAAGATGCATCTCGTTGTATACACCAACATCAGTCTTGAGCTGAAAATTATCACCCACAATCTGCTCACGGCGTTGAGTGAATGCACGTTCCATGTGGTCGTGGGATGCATACCCCATCACCCCCCAAAAAGTTTGCTGCACACCGGCGTTAGTTACACGAACCGCATGGTTGACGCGGTATCGGCGCCCGTTGCCGTCGGTCCGATACTCGTCCCGGAGCGCATTCGACATCTGGCTTGCAAGAATATCAAACGGGTCAATCTCTGGAAGTTCAATTAGGCCTTCCTTGACGGCCCATTCCACTGCTTCCCTTGCGCTGGTCGGTTGATGAGCTTTATTGGCATCATAATGGTGCCAAACCTGTTGAAGTTGTTCGTTCTTCGTAGACATGGATTACTCCTATCACAGTGAAATAGGCATGATTTGGCCCCATCCGTCCGCAATGGCTCCCTGCATGACAAACTGTCTTACCTTCGACAAGTAACGAGTGAGGTAACTGTAATTGTCAAGATACCTCTGCATCTGGCCAACAACGATTCCCGGATGTCGATTGATAATACGGGAATAAGCGATCACATCACGCTCGGAATAGAACGGCTTCTTCCGAATCATAAATGATTCAAATTTTGCTGTTACTACACAGAAATCTCTCGCAGCGGCATTAGCTACTTTTTCTTCTTCCGGCTCCAGCGCATCGTCATTTGATTTCTGAAGATCGCCGTCGATCATTTCCGCTTTTCGGCCATGCTTCAGAAGAATATGCTCCAACTCATGACGCAACACAAACCAGAAATTATCGATGGTATCGCGCTGAATCGACATACCAATTACCGGAGAGTGTTCGTTCAACCAGAAACATACGCCATCTATCTTTGAATTTGGCAGTTTCTCAACAATGATAAAGCGCACACCGCACTCAGATAACAGCCGTGGGATTTCACGAGTTTGTTCAGGCGCAACCGTGAGTCCGCGCATCGTTTCCACGGCTTCCCTCAGCCTGCCTTCAGAATACTTGGGCACGGAAATCGACTTTGCGATTTGTCTAACTCTGAACAACCAAGCTAACTGCGCTGGAGGAATCTCCCGCTCTTCGTACAGGCTTCGCTTTTTAGCGGCATGGGCCATATAAGGAACCTGCGCGGTGTTTTGTACCTCAAAAAATCGGGCCAATTGCTGGTTAATCATCTCTGCTTCAGCATTGACAAGCCAGCCACGATTTACCATTTCCCGTACGGGGTAGCTGACGTGCATCTTTCCCAGAAGCGAGACCCCAGGTTTTGGTTGTTTGGCCTGCGCCATGTCGAAATTCATTTGTAGATTTGCGAACAAATCAGGATGAACATCGAACGCATCCCCCAAAGAGCGGGCCATATCGGGGCTGATTCCCCTTTTCCCGCTAATGATCATGTTTACAGCCTGTTCCGGAACACCAAGAATGAAAGCAAGATCGCGCTGACTCCACGCACGTTCGTCCAGTTCCTCCCTGATGAAAAATCCGGGGTGCTTAATCCAAGTTGCATCCGCCGTCGCCATTGCCCCCCCTCAATCGTGATTCCAGACTCTTAACACCTTTATCTTGTTTGGATTGCACTCGGTATCAATTGTGAAAATCAACCGAAACTGATCGTTTAAGCGAATTGATTTCTCCTCACCCTCCATTCTTTCGTAATGCAGACTTCGCCAGTTTCTCAACGACCTTTCATCGGGAACGTTCCTGAGAAACTGAAGTTTGTTTCTCATCGATTCAATGACCGAAATCGGCAGTTTCGTCTTTGGCGCATCGACAGTCTCGACCAGCGAGAGCTTTTTGTCGGCAAACTCGACTTCCATGCGCCAACTCCTTAGTACAACCGTAGAATAGCTCAAGGCGACAAAGATGTCAATAGACGACTGAACGCAATGCGTTCAGTCGTCTATTGAGATTGGCAAGATGAAAAAGATGGACTCTGGAGCTTGTTGCACCTGTGCGGAACCCAGAAACAATATCTCTCACTTCTTCAGCGGCTTGCGGGCGAAGTAGTACAGCGAGAAGGCCAGCGCGGCAAAGGCTAGTACCGAGACGGCGGGGTTGTCGGTGATGTGGAAGTGGATGGGGCTGAGCGGATTGTCGGGATGAACCGTCATTGCGTAGCCTTTGAGGCCCACGCCGACCAGTCCCGCGATGCCGCCGGCGGCGATCAGGCCACTGGCGAAGAGCGAGCCGGGCGAAACGTCGCCTTCAGCTTCAGGGTTGCCGCCGGCTTTCTTCACCGCCTCATCGACCAGCCAGCGCATGATGCCGCCCGCAAAGATGGCCAGCGTGGTGCCGATGGAGAGATAGGCGCCCACGGCGAAGGCCAGCGAGCGAATGCCCAGCAGCTCAACCGTAAAAACAATGGAAACGCCCAGCAGCACCAATCCCCAGGGCAATTTACGACTCAGAATCCCGCTGATCACCGTGGCCATCAGGCGGGCCTGCGGGGCGGGAGCCTTCTCGCC
>PLPA01000142.1 GCA_003159355.1 Acidobacteriaceae bacterium
CGATGGAGGCGTCGAACAAGTCGTGGGGCGCAATGCGCGGCGGGTTCTTGTCGTTGTCTCCGCTGCCGGGCGCGGGAATCTTCACCAGATTCGAGGAATACTCCGACGCCAGGCAGATCTGGTTGACCTTGGCTGGCTGCCCATTGCACATAAGTCCGGCCTGGGCCTCCTCGTCGGCGGTCAAGTTGCTCAGGTTTACCGCGGGCTGTCCGTTGAGCGTGGTCGAAGTGGTGCCGCATGCGCTGTTAGGGTCGTTCGAGAGCGGGTTATAGCAGGGCACGGAACCGGCCACCATGCCCGAGTCATAGCGCCAGTTAAACCCGCCCCACAGGCCGTTCAGCACCTTGCCGCGAGAGAACGTGTACTGCAGGTGCGTGGTCTGGTTGAACTTCTCGTCGTGATCGATGCGGAAAGGCAAACCCGTCTGACCCACAGTCGCGCCTGCTCCGGCCACCTGCGGCGGATAAAACCGCGCGGAGACCGAAGAGGCGACGAGATAGGCGCTGAAGTGACGAAACTGGGGAATATCCGCGCGCAAGGCATAGCCCGGAATCTTCGAGTTATGCCAGTCGATGGGGAAGGTGATGGGCGTATTGCCCAGCACGCTGAAATCGAAAGCGTTGTGGGTGTACTTCCAGATATACTCGCCGCTGACGACTACTTTCTTACCGAAGGCCTGCTGCAGGCCGGCATGAAATTCATTGCGAAAGCCCGGCTGCATCGTTCCAGAAACTCCGGAAGAGCAATTCAGCAGCGGAGAAAGTACCGGGTTGCCGCACCCGCTGCTCGAAAGCACCAAGTTCTCGTTGAAGGGAGTTTCCAGCGTGCGCGCATAGGAGACACGCAGCACGGTCGTCGTCGGCTTGATGTTATACGCAATGCCGACGCGCGGCTGCGTCTGATTAGCGTCCGTGAGGCCGTTGTACACATCCTCGCGCAGCCCCAGGTTAAAGAGCCAGTTGCGTACCTTGATCTGGTCTTCAATGAAAAGTCCCAGTTCCTTTACGTCGGTGTGGCCGTCATAGCTGTAAAGGCTGCCGCCACGGGTAAGGTCGTAGGGCGCAAGCACCGGCAAGTAACTCGGGTTCGCCCCCACGGGGCATTGTGAGGGGTTGGAGTAACCGGCTACTGGATTGCCGTTCACATCCACACAGGGCGCGCTGAAGGCATAAGTCGGATACACTACGCCTAGACTGTCGTTCTCGCGCAGGAAGGTCTGCCCGTATTGCGCGCCCGCCTTGATGTTGTGGATTCCCTTGACATAGGTGACGTCGGAGTGGACCGCGGCATTGGTCAGCGTGCGGTTCTGCGCGATGGACGAAGTTTGCAGGTTGGATGGTCCTAAGTCGGCCAAAGGATTGCCGCTTGGATAATAGTTATAGTCGTCCCTGCGGACAAATGCGCCCAGATTGAAGACCGTATTATTGCCGATAATCCGTGTATAAGTCGGCGAAACATTGATGGTCCCGATCTTCGAGTGCTGGTCGGCGTTGCCCACACTGCCTATATCCGGGCTGGCGCTTGCGCCGCCGCCGATGCCGCTGCTATTCGGATAGAGCACGTTCTGGACATTCAGGCTGTCGTAGGAGTTAGGAGTCTGGAACCAGGAGCGGGAGTAGTTCAAGTCCAGATGAATTGAATCAACCGCCGTGAAGTTATAATCCACGCGATCGAATACATTTTGCTCGTTGCCCTTGTCGTGGAAGACCACGAACTCAGGCGGATCGAGAAAGCGGCCGGAGTTCAGGCCGTCGGCCTCGATAAAGTTACCCCACTTCTTGCCGCCCCAAGCCAAGTCGAAGCCGGCCGTCGCCGACCCAAAGGAGCCATACGAGCTGCTGACGCTGCCCGTTGGTTTAGTAACTCCTTGTCCGGAGCGCGTTGTGGCCACAATCACCAGGCTGGTCTTGCCGCCATACTCGGCCGGCGGAGCGCCGCTGATCACTTCGATGGATTGAATTGAGTCGGAGGGGATCTGGTTGGAGAAGACCTTGCTCTGCTGATCGGTAATCGACTGGCCATCCACGGAGAAGGAGTTGGAGGCATGGTCGCCGAGGCCGTGGAAGAGGCCGTTGGAGTCGGCCGCCACTCCGGGCGTAGTCTCCGTAACCAGCGAACTGAGTCCAGAAGACTCGCTCTCCATTGGCACTTTGGTGAACAATTCGCGATCCACGTCGGTGTGGAAGGTAGAATCGGTCTCGACAAGGTCGCCCGATGCCTCGACGGTGACAGTCGAATCAGCGGCGGCGACCTGGAGAACCAGGTTCAAGTTAGTCCCCACCACGGAGCGAATCTCAAAACTCTGGCTCAAGGGTGCAAAGCCGTTGGCCGAGACGCTCACCCGGTAAGGATTGAAGGGGATGTTCGCGAAAACAAACTGGCCGGTTGCATCGGAGGAAACGATCCGGTCCAGGCCGCTTACCTCGTTGATCAAATGAACCGTCGCGCCGGGTATGACGGCCCCGGTGGCGTCGGTGACAGTGCCGCGCACAGTGCCGGAGTTACTGCCCTCGGCGCTCGCATGGAGCGGTGCAAGAATCAAGATAAGCACAAGAATGTAAAGAATAGCGCCGCGTTTGAACGGCATAGGGAAGCCTCCTGAGAAAGTCTGCATGATGCGGAAAGCAGGCCGTGGCGTGAGCCGCCGCGGCATCCTCTGTGCAAGGGTCTATCGATTCGTCTTCAAGGTCAGCTGATGAAGAACCCGGAACTGCTCCCGCAAAGAAGGCGGAAGAGTGCCGGAGTCAAGCTGAAACAAGATCGGAAGATGCCCTAACAGCCGGCAGGAGGAGGGCGTGTATAGAGCTTGGGGTGCCAATGGCGGACGACCGAACGCGCCTCAACCAGCGGCTCAGGCCTTCCGATCCTGATAAGGACGACCAGGACGGCTATGATTGCAACCGGCGCGGCCGAGTGCATCGCAATGCACAACTGGCAATGGTCGGCATCCGCGTCGAGCGCGTGGATATGCGCCACCTGGACCAC
>PLPA01000164.1:0-2221 GCA_003159355.1 Acidobacteriaceae bacterium
GACGCATAAAACGCGTCCATGTCGACATGTACGATTTTCCTCATAGCCGTCTGATAAGAATTCTAGCCCTGGAGTTGAAACCCGCGCACAGAGCACTTCCAGCGGATTGGTTGGGGAGCACTGCTGCTCAGTGAAAGTCATGAGAACGGATATCGGCGCTCGTGATGTCAAGCGGGACTATTCGCTGGGCTTTGACGTGAACAACTCCGTCCTGATTTTGGAGCGGGCCTTCAATCAAGAGGAATCGGTTGCGCGTCACAACGATGCGGTTCTGCTCGAATACATCGGGTGCGAGGATGATGTTGGCGATGCCGGTTTCGTCTTCGAGGGAGAGAAAGACGAAGCCCTTGGCTGTGCCGGGGCGCTGGCGTGCGATGACGCAGCCGGCGATGCGGACAGGTAGATTGCTGCGTCTCTGCATGAGTTCGTCCGCCGACAGGATGCCCTCTTGCCGAAGAGTCTCGCGGTGATAGGCCATTGGGTGCGGGCCTGTCGTGAGGCCGGTTCCCATGTAGTCGGCTGCGAGGCGCTCGTCGGTTGTCATCTTCTGTAACGGGGTGGGGTCTTTATCGCTGGTGTGGGCACTGTCAGCACCTCGCAACAGAGGACCAACGGGACGGCCAGCTTGTTCTACCTGCCAGAGAGCATCGCGTCGATGCTCGACTTTGTCGAGCGAGTTGAGCGTGCCGATTTGTGCGAGCGCAACAAGCTCGCCGCGGTTGAGAGCTGGCACTCGAAGCGCCAGTTCATCGACGGTTTGAAAGATTCCGTCCCGGCTCCGTGCGGCGAGTAACTCATTTGCGGACGATTGCCGCAGCCCCTTGGCATAGTTGAGACCGATGCGTACCGAGAGCGAACCATCTTGCTCCGGCTCCAATGTGCAGAGCCAATCGGAACGCTGAACGTCCATAGGTCGAACGCGCAAGCTGTGGCGTTGCGCATCTTTGATAAGCACTGCTGGCGAGTAGAAACCCATCGGCTGGTTATTGAGCAGGCCGCAAGTGAATGCGGCAAGATAGTGGACTTTCAAGTATGCCGATGCATACGCGATTAAGGCGAAGCTCGCGGCGTGCGATTCTGGGAAGCCGTACATGGCAAACGAAGAGATGCCTTGAACGATGTTGTCCTGGGCTTCTGGGCCAATGCCGTTGCGGTCCATCCCCGCGCGAAGTCTGCCTTCGAGGTCTTTCATGCGCTGCATCGACCGTCGCATTCCGACTGCGCGGCGCAGCTCTTCTGCCTCCGCTCCGGTGAAACTGGCAACTGTCATCGCCATGCGTAGAAGCTGTTCCTGAAACAGCGGCACTCCGAGGGTGCGCTTGAGAACTGGCTCCAGCGATGGGTGCGGATAAGTGACTTCTTCCTTGCCCTGGCGGCGGCGCATATACGGGTGCATCATCTTGCCGACAATAGGGCCGGGGCGAATGATCGCCACTTGCACAACAAGATCGTAAAAGCGCGTCGGCGCGTTGTGCGGAATCGACGCCATCTGCGCGCGGCTCTCGACTTGAAACATTCCGACAGTATCCGCCTTGCGCAGCGTCTCGTAGACAAGTGGATCTTCGGGCAGCGCGGCAAGGTCCACGTCCTTGCCGTAATGGCGCGGAATCAGTTCGATGGAATCCTTGAGAACCGCCATCATGCCCAGGCCCAGCAGGTCCACCTTGATGAGGCCGAGGTCTGCACAGTCTTCCTTGTCCCACTGGATCACGGTGCGGCCCGGCATGGAGGCGCGTTCGATGGGGACTATACGATTTAATAGTCCGGCGCAGATGACCATGCCGCCGGAGTGTTGGCCGAGATGACGCGGCAGATCCTGCATTCGCAGGCAAAGTTCGAGATAGCGGGCAATGCGCGGGTGCTGGATGTCGAAGCCGGCCTGTGCGAAATGGTGAGCCATGGTGTCGTTTTCACCGCGCCACTCCCAATGACCGACCAGGCTAGACAGACGCGCGAGTTGATCCTCCTCGAAGCCGAGTGCCTTGCCTACTTCGCGCGCTGCCGAGCGGCCGCGATAGGTGATGACGTTGGCGGTCATCGCCGCGCCGAGCGAACCGTAGAGTTCATACACGTATTGAATGACCTGCTCGCGCTGTTCGCCGGAGGGCAGGTCGAGGTCGATGTCGGGCCACTCGCCGCGGTTCTCGTTGAGAAACCGCTCAAAGAGCAACTCCATCCCGACTGGATCAACGGCAGTGATTTCGAGTGCATAGCAGACAGC
>PLPA01000164.1:2280-9826 GCA_003159355.1 Acidobacteriaceae bacterium
GAGCCGTAGCGTTTGCGGACGCCTTCCTCTACACGCTTTTCGAGGAAGCTGTCCATCGTTTCGCCGTCTGGAACCGGATAGTGCGGAAACTGATAGCCGAGATCATTGAGTGTGAAGTCGAGCCGTTCGCTCACGATGCGGGTGTTGGCGACGGCTTCTGGAATGTCGCGGAAGAGCGCGCACATCTCGCGGGCTGAACGCAAAGAGCGTGAAGCATTCGGCGTGAGCAAGCGACCAGCCTGGTCGAGCGATGTTTGATTGCGAATTGTCGTGAATACATCGAGAAGCTCGCGGTCCTTTTCCGTAGCGTAGCGAACTCCGTTGCTCGCGATCACTGGAAGTCTGAGTGAGGATGCAAGACGCAATAGCGATTGATTGCGGCACTCTTCGTCGCGCTGCTGATGGCGCTGGAGTTCGAGATAGAGACTGCCGTGACCGTAGATTGCTGCGAGCCGCTCTATGAGCTTGCTTGCCTCGTCTTGCCCGCCGCGCGTCAGCGCCGCTGCAATCGGGCCTTCGTCGCCTCCGGTGAGGCAGATCAATCCGGCGGAGAACTCTTCGAGGTCTTCAAGTGTGGCCGCACCCTCTGTCTTTTTGGTCTCGCGCATCTTAAAACGCGTGATGAGCTGGCAGAGGTTCTGATAGCCGTTTTGCGATGCACAGAGCAATACGATGCGTGGCGGCTCGTCTGGGCACTGATGCGGCAACCAGGCTGGCGGCGTAATTTTGTTCCCGATGGAGCTAACTGCGATCTCTGCGCCGATATGCGCTTTAACCCCGGATTTCTTCGCCATCGTATGGAAGCGCGCAACACCATAGAGGCCATTACGGTCGGCGATAGCGACAGAGGGCATTTCGATCTGGGCCGCGCGTTCGGCGAGCGTATCGGGCTGCGAAGCGCCCGCAAGAAAGCTGAAGGCGCTGGCGGCGTGTAGCTCGACGTATTCAGAAGAATCAGTCATAGTAGGCTTCCAGCCGCCACTCGTTTTTGCTGCGATCCTGCACCAGCAGTAAGGCAACCGTAGTGCCATTGCCAGCTTGGGCCAATACGTCCCACTCCTCCTCGTCCCAGCCAACGAACGACCACCAGCAACTCGCGCTACGCCATGGGCCATATGCTGCTGTGATCTCGTGGTTGCCCTCAGCATCGCGAAAGGCCGCGGGCGTTGTTGTGTGCAGTTGGACGCGCACCGGAACAGGTGGCCGCATTCGCCGCAGTGCCATGCGCGGCCCGCTGGCCTTCGATCCAGCGGTTACGCCGGATACTGAAAAGCTTTCCATGCGGAAGCTGCCTGATCGGTGCGTGTCTTCGAGCACAGGCGAGCCGACGCGATCTTCGCCGGCGATTGCCTTCAAACGCGCAATTGTTACATCTAACCGCGATGGCTCAGGTGTCTGCGGTGCAAAGAGTCCGAGTTGTACCTTGCTTGATTGACCGGCCTCCGCCGTGAGGGTGAAGGACAACACGGCGGCCTGTGGCGGATGCGCGGCGATCTCAAGTTGCAACAGCTTGAGCAGGAACTTGCGGTCAACTGAAGGCAATGCAGGCCGTATCACTCGCTTGTGTTGCCTTCCTCCTGCAAGCCTCATCTCAACCGTCAATGAAGCCAGCGACAACGCCCGCGCCGATGCCCGCGTAACCAGGCAATCAATCATGCGCGCTCCAATGAAGAGCAGCGAGTCCATCTCTTCGACAGGCGTCTCGAAGTCGAAAAACTCTTTCAGTGTGAACTCAGCTTCGATGGGTTGAAATGTGTGGGTCGCTACTCCACGCGCAAGATCGCGCCAGAGCCTTGCTTGTTGGCCTAGCCGTGCAATCAGATCCACCTCAGGCAGCGCGGCCAGTTCTCCAAGCGTGCGAATCCCCCAGATCGCAAAGGTCTCCGCGTAGTTCTCTTCGAGATTCAACGCTGCAAGGGTGAGCTTTGCAAGCGCAGTTGTTTCCTGCCCTTCGGGGATGACAGTAACAGCGCGTGATGTTGCTGCCTTTAATCGAGCCACATGAAAGTTCGCACTCACAGCAATCGAAGCTCGAAAGCCTGCTGTGGTCAGGGCGGCGCGCAACCTCTGAGCCAGTGTTTCCGGTGGACCAAAGAGCAGTCCTGTACCTGAGATGTCGAGAACAAATGCGCTGGTCGTCGCCATGCACACCTCTTCAATGCGCGGCGAGAACTGCGACACACATTCCAGTAGCACGGCACGCGCCGCGGCCTCGACCTCCACGGAACGCGCCAGCAACCGCACGCCGGCAAGGCCTTCGGCTTCCAGCCGCGTCATTCCCAAGACTGCACCTTTCAGATGCGCCGCCCGATTCAATGAGCAGACAGTCTCCAGTGGCGCTCGGCCTTCGAGCGCGGCAACAGGCTCAGATTGCAATTCGGTCCGCAAACGCAACAACGCCTGGGCGGGAAACTCCGCTGCGCAAACGCAGGCATAGAGTTCATCGCTCATGCGCGTTCCTCCGCTTCCCATGCGCTTGTTGCGGACCAAGTCGATGCAGGCGGCTTTCGTGTGCCTTGCATAGCCGGAGTGAAACGCTGCCGTCCACGACGCACCTCAAACGAAAAGCCATTGAGTACGGTGCCGCCCGCAGTGTGCGGCTTGCACGGCGCGCACTCCAAAACAACCGCCGCGCTCGATTGCGCATAGGCTGCTTGGCCCAACACAACCAGGCAGCAACGTGTGCGATCCGCCGCCTGACGAAACCGGAACCAGGTCGCCAATGGAATCTGGCATCCATGGTCTGGCGCCATGTCACCTAAGTCCAGCACAATGGCGGCAAATCCGCCCGCCTGAAGCAAGAGGTCGATAGCCCGCAATGCTTGATCGAGCCGGGTCCACGGTTTTCCCTTCGCCAGCCCACCCGGACTTTGACACCGTACCCAAAGCAATTGCCGCAAAATTACGCCGCTCGCCGCCGCCGATTCTGGATCGAATGCATCCCCTGCATCCACCCAGGCGCAAACGCGCTCATCCTGTGTTTGTTGGGCAAGAAACGAGAGCGCCAGCCCCGTCCGGCCTGATGACTGAGGCCCGGTCACTTCGCTGATCGCCCCCACCGGCAACCCGCCGTCCAGCAGTGCGTCAACTTCAGGAACCCCGGTTGTCGCAGTTTCCCGTATCGTCCGCGGAACAGGTGTCAGCGCCGCCGGAAAGCGACGGTCGAGAGCGCGCTCGATTTCGATGCGAAGAGCAGCGGCGGACGGCATAGCAGGACCAAAGGCGTATTCGCCATATCTTCGCCTTATCTTCCTGCAAGACCCGGCCCGCCGTCAATTGGATTTCAAACGGCTTAAGGAATTCCTATATTTATCAATGGCTTATACTGGGTCGGGTATTCTATCTTCATTAGCATCCGGTGAGCTAGTCAGGCGAACTTCGTCATTATGCTTTTCGCGCCCAAATGCGCAACCCGATGACGAGACACTTGCCGACACGCTCCATTCCTAAACCCGAAGTGGCAGTCTCACCGCGCCGTCTTAGTTAAAACGGCATCGATGAGTCCAATGAGACGAAGCTCGCTTTCTTCATCGCGCACGCATATTCCAGCCTTGCACAAAAGCGGTGATAGGCTGATGCGCAGCGGGGCGGAGCACAGACCTAGGGGGCAGCGTTCGTCGCCTGCACAGCCAACGAACAACGATTGGGGACAGCAACGCAATGGCACATGTATTAAATCTCGACACGGCAGATGAGGACATTCGCAAGAACCTCGGTCGCTCGTTCGCATCCGCCAACCTCAACTTTTTGATTGGCTCAGGCGCGTCGTGGCCCGCAATCCCCTCAGCAGGCGCTGTGGAAGACGAGATCGCGACCCTCTTTGAGGCGGGCAAAGCAGATGCAGCCTACCTGAAGCTATACGATTTTCTCGCAACCATTCAGGCCCCGACAAACAACCTCATCGCGGACATTGCCGATGCAAATAACGCCACGACCGTCGCGAACTACACCAAATATCTCGCTGTCATCGAATCTATTCTGACCGAACGGCGAACTTCGCTGCTGCCTAAGCAGACGACGATCTTTACCACGAACTATGACCTGTTTATTGAACAGGCATCGCTTCCATTCTCAGCCATGCGACTGAATGACGGTTTTAGCCGTGTACCTAGTCTTGTGGGCCGTTCGGAGTACTCACCGCGAACGTTCTTTACGACAACCTCAAGCACAGTGAACCTCTATAACTATAAGGTCGAGATTCCCTGCATTAATCTCATGAAACTGCACGGGTCATTCTCCTGGAAAAAGGATGGAGACAGCACCCTCTTCTCAGTTCGGGAAACTGCTCTTTTGACGGACCCAAAGACGACTGCACAGGTCAAGGCTTTCGTGGATGCGTATTCGGTCGTTCTGCCTCAAACCAAGAAGTTCCATACAACGCTAATGGATAGCACTTACTATGAGCTTCTTCGGATTTATGCGAACGAGTTGGACCGCGAAGGAACTTTGCTGGTTTCTTTTGGATTCTCATTTGCCGACTTGCACATCCTCGATATAACCAAGCGTGCACTGAAGAATCCGACGTTGAAGCTAGTCGCCTTCGCATTCAGCGATGCCGACCGAGCGACCTTTCTTAAGCGATTTGACGGTTATAACAACGTTGAGATCATCGCACCCGGCGCGGCCGCAAACATAGACTTCGCTAGGTTCAATGAAGTGCTACGAAGCGCTCTGCCATGCATCGACGGGAAGAAGAAATGAACGTAACGAAGCTCACCCACGACGCTGTTCTGAGAGTAGGCGAGGTCGCGGGCGTCGACGGGCGGAGAGTTTATGTTCTCGTCGACAGGAACAAGAATCTCTCCGACATGTTCTTTGACGGCGACATACTGAGAAACATATCTGTCAACAGTTATATCGAAATACGCAAGGGCTTTCTGAGCCTCATAGGCCGGGTAGAAGGCGAAAGGATCGAAGAGGACTATCCTGCGCCGACTAGCGAGGAAGTCAAACCCGTGAATAGGAACAGGCGGGTCCTAACCGTGGCGCTTGCTGGCTATATAGACGAATACGGCAAGTTCACTGGTGGGACGAAGGAACTGCCGCTAATCGGAAACGAAGCGTACATTGTTACCCGAGATAAGATCAACCGGGTCCACAATCTCATCCAAGACGAGGGCTCGCCCTCCATTGTAATAGCGAGCATCGAAGGGCACGACTTCGATATCGAGCTTCCGATTGATGGATTGTTCAACACCCACATCGCAATTTTTGGCAATACGGGTAGCGGCAAATCCAATACGCTTGCCTACCTCTACCAAGAGTTCGTGCGCGTCCTGACGGAGCGAAACGCAGCCGCTTTCTCAGAGAATGTGCGCATTCTTCTGTTGGACTTCAACGGAGAGTACACAGATCCACAATGCATATCACACAATAAGAAGGTCTACAACCTTTCAACGCGTGGAGATGGGGCCGACAAGCTACCGATGAAAGAAGACGCCCTCCTGAACATCGAAGTCATTTCGATTTTGGCGGATGCGACCGAGAAGACTCAAAGGCCCTTTTTGAGCAGGGCCGTGCGGTTCTACGAGAAAGTGATGAGCGCACAGGATGGAAACCCTGAGGGATATATTAAGAACATCCTGCGTAATCGTGTAAAAGACGTTTTGCAAATGAGCGATAAGGTTCGCGCGTACCTACTCCTTGACTACTTCAGGGAGATATTGCCTTCTGAAGATGCGAATGGTGATCCGGTGGATATTGATTCTGATATATCTTGGCACAACAATGGCAATGAATTCTTTATTAGGCCGCTCGCTTCCGGTTCCTTCCTCCAGCAGAAGCCTAATCTCATCCCGGATACGTTTCTCTATAAACACATCGACGCTTTTGAGCTTGGTGACAGCCTTCTCTCTAATCTCATTGTTTTTTTGTATCTGCAATTGATCTTCGACATCCTAGCAAACCGGGCTCAGAACGAGCACGTCGCGCCCGTGATAAACAGGTTAAAGGCAAAGAAAGGCGACATTGACAAGCTTTTCGACTTGGGGAGTGACGCGAACTTTTGGCAAAGCAACTTTGTTGTCGTTAGCCTGGCCGACGTCAATCTAGAAATGAGGAAGACTTTACCCCTGCTGCTGGCCAAGAAGGTCTACTCCGAGCAAAAAGAAACGGGACAAGGCAGGTCCTTGAATATCGTGATCGACGAGGCGCACAATATACTTTCCACGCAGTCCTTCCGCGAAGCGGAGAGCTGGAAGGATTATCGATTGGAGACCTTCGAGGAGATAATCAAAGAGGGTAGGAAATTCGGCGTGTTTCTAACAATTTCTAGTCAGAGACCAAACGACATTTCACCCACGATTACGTCACAGGCCCATAACTACTTCATACACAGGCTCTTGAACGAGCGTGACCTAAAGGCGGTTGCGAGCGCCGTTTCGTATATTGATAAGGTTACGGAGGAGTCCATTCCGACATTGCCGACAGGAACCTGCATTTTCAGCGGCACCGCGAGCCAGATGCCAATGAAGATCAATGTGAAATTCCTCGGGGATGCTCGGCCGCGAAGCGACACACGCAAATTCAGCGACATTGTTCCGCCGCCTAGCGTGGTGGATGATTCGGAAGAGTTTGACTTCTAGCGTGCAACGACGGATTCCTCGGTATTGGCCTGCTTTCGCAAGCGGCCTCTGACTCTCACTGAGCATCAGTTACGCGCAATCCGCTTGATTACTCCCCTCAGACGCGCCAGTGAACGGATGACTCGATCCGCTATGCTATATGCAGTATGTGCGGTCGCTTTGCAAGGAAATCCACTCAGGAAGTTCTCGCCGACTGGTTTGGCGTCGAGCTTGAGGATATGCCGTGGTTCGCACCCAGCTTCAATGTTGCTCCGCAGAGTGTTCAACCCGTATTGCGCTTGAGTCGTGATACCGGCAACCGGGAATTCGCGTTGATGCGGTGGGGATTGGTGCCGGCGTGGGCGAAGGATGCCAAGATCGGCTACAGCACAATCAATGCACGCTCTGAAGAGGTGGCGTCGAAGCCTGCCTTCAGGGAGGCATTCAAGAAGCGGCACTGTCTGATACCCGCCGACAATTTTTATGAGTGGATGCGTCTGGATGCGAAGTCGAAGCGGCCGTTTGCAATCGCGCTCAAGAGCGGGGAGCCGTTCGCCCTTGCTGGATTGTGGGAGAGCTGGCGGCCAAAAGACGGAGCGCCTCTGGAGAGCTTCACAATTCTGACCACTTCTGAAAATGAATTGATGCGACCGATTCACGACCGGATGCCAGTGATCCTCGAACCGCGAGACTATGACCGCTGGCTGGATGCCGGAGACCGTGCGAGACCGGCTGTGGACCTGTTCCGTTCCTACCCTGCCGATAAAATGCTCGCTTGGCCGGTGAGCGACCGGGTGGGAAATGTGCGCAACAACGATCCTGCACTGCTGGAGCGTTTGGCTTGAGCGCAACGGGTTAAAACGCCCTGCTCTTCCCTCTGGAAACGCGAGCGGTCAGTGGAGTAGCCTTAGAATGTACGCGAGCCTGTCGGCTCTCTCAGGAGCACGGCGCGGCATCTTCAATCAGGAGGAAGTATGACGGAT
>PLPA01000059.1 GCA_003159355.1 Acidobacteriaceae bacterium
GCAAAGAACGCAGCCTCCCAGTCCCTGGCCACGCGGGAGGAAAAGCCCCGGCGCTGGAGCCATCGATTTGCCGGCGGCTTCGCATTGGCTGAGGGCTTGTCGCCGCCTAATTCGCCCGTCGCTTCATCCAGCGGAAGATCGACGCCGTTCTCGTCGAGGGAGCGCGCATAAATTGTGGCTGCCGAAGCGTTCAGCCACACCCGCGGCGGCTCGGCGAGCGAGGCGATCACCCTGCCCAGCAGTTGCGTGGATTGAATGCGCGAGTCGTAGATGGCCTGCCGGTTGGCCGCATCGTAGCGGCAGTTCACGCTGCGTCCGGCCAAGTTGATGCAGGCGTCGGCGCCTTCCAGATACTCGGTCCACGGGCCGGTCTGCTCGCCGTCCCAGTGAACGGTCTGCCAGGGCGCGGCGTAAGGGCCGCGGGTGAGCACGGTTACGTGATGGCCTTGCTGCTGAAAGTGGCGGGCCAAGGCCTGGCCCACCTGGCCGCTGCCGCCGGGCAGGACGATACGCATGGGGCGCGGATTCACGGCAGCGATCATGTCCATAGATTCAGCTTACGGCTTTGGATTCCGTTGTGAGTGTCGAATTGAAAGGACAGATCGAATATGGGCTGGTGGAGGTTTGCGGTCTCCCACCCTTCGCAAAGTACAAAACGCAGGTTCTTCGACTTCGCTGCGCTTCGCTCAGAATGACGGGGCACCCAATCATTTGTAGCTGGATCAAGGGTGGGTCACCCGGCTTATTTCGCGGGAGCCAGCGCCGCCGTCCATTCGGCGGGAGAATCCACCAGCACGTCCGGTGGATAGTCCTTGAGGCTTTCGGGCGCCAAGCCGAAGGTGCAGCCGATGCACCATGCGCCCGCATTGCGCGCCGTCTCCACATCCACCTGGCTGTCGCCGATCACCANNGCGAGGCCCAGCGCCTCGCAGATGGCCTGCGCCGGGCGAACCGGCTTGTTGGTCAGCACCGACATCGACCTTGCCCTTCCATCGGGCATGTGGCGCAACGCGGCCAAAGCCTCAACAACCCCGTCGTAGGCGTAGGTGAAGTCCAGCTTGTGCTGGCGATAGTAGTCGAGGAACCAGGCGTAGGCCTGGGCCAGCAACTCCTCGTCCACATCCGTCGCATTTGGATTCGGATCTGGACCAAAGAGCGCCCGGCGCACCAGCATGATGGCGCCGTCGCCGATGTAACCTGCAACCACCGCATCCGCCAGCGGTTCGCGCCCGATATGCGCCAGCGTGGCATTGACGCTGTTGCATAGATCCTGCGCGGAGTCGATCAGCGTGCCGTCCAGATCGAAGACCAGCAGCTTGAGTTGCTCAATGGGGATCGGATGAAGAATGCGAATCATGCATTCAGTTTAATAGAAGCAGCCGATTTTGATCCGGTTTCCTAATCGCCCACAATCCTGTCATTGGGTGTGCATCCTGTCAAAAAAAATCAATTGTGAACCGAAGGTTTGCTGTCGGTCTCTGGGTTTTTTGGAGCCAGCGAACCACCCTCCAGCCAACTCTGAACCCGGTTCACTTCTTCCTCTTTTGCGTGGTCTCCCTTCGCAAGCGGCAGATAAATATCGGGTGGAATGCCTGCCAAGTCTACCGGTAGGTCGGGAATTCGCAGCGACCGCGATGTCGCATACCACAGTAATCTCTCTCCGGACGGCAGCGCGAATGGACGTAAATTGGAGAAGTCCAGTGAACCGTAGGTACGACGTCCGATCAACTTCACATTGAAGCTTTGGCGGGTGGTGAGGAGGAACTGCTCACAGGAACTCGCACATCCGCCATCGATAAGAATTGCCACGCGCGAGGGGCGCCGAGGCTCCAGCGGCGTTTGGCGTTCGTAACTGATGCTACCCTTATCATCCTGTGGAACCAGACTCCCTGTGGGGGCATTGCGTGTGCGGGCAACTGCCTCATTCAAGTCCTTCTCACACTCGGTATCTCCAGGAGTAAAGATCGCACAGAAATTCCTGTGTCCCTCCAGATTGGCGGGGGTTGCTAGCCACAGCTCGCCGACGTTCACCATTTCGTCTGGCATCAGCCACGGAAGGATCGAGTCGTACGTGCTGTCGTTGCCCCCGCCATTTCCTCGCACGTCGATAATCCAATAGGGATGCTTTGCCAAGGCTGCATGGTTGCTCTTCAACAACTCCACCAGGGGTTCGCGGTTTTGAGCCATGAAGCCCTTCAGTGTCAAAAGAACGGTCTTCTTGGAGAGGATCTGAAACCTGGGCGCATCCTTTCGTGGCACAGCAGGAGTTTTCGCGGATGAACTCGCGGCTGGTTGAGCCAACCCCAAATCTTTCGGCGATACCTCAAGATGTCCTTTTCGCCAAGCGCGGAGGTACTGATGCAAGACATCCCAGCAGCCGTCGTCGTCTGATACCTTCATGGCCGCGCTTTTTGCTTCGGCCATTGCATCATCAAAATGCTTCTGCCCGAACTGAGCGAGATGTTCTTTTGCGCCGGTATCGTTTTCGAGAAGGAAGCCTGGAATCACTTCCAGATCCTTCACGCAAAGCTCCGCAGCGGTGTGTTGCCCCAGGCAATTCAGCGTGAAGCAAGACGACATCACAAAGAAGAATGCCAATCGTTTCATTTCGATCTAACCCTTTCCATCTCATCAAACTGCACATTTGCGTCGTTGGCTGTTCGTCAATGCACCCGAATGTCGCCCGAGCCGGTTTCGATGCGCACGGTGGGTCCACCGCCGTTGATTTTGCCGGAGACATGGTGGTGGTCCGATGAGCCGTGGGTCAGCATCTCCTGGTCGGTGTGAATGCTGCCCGAGCCGGTGGATGCATCCAGCGTGAGCGCGGCGCTGCCCGGCCAGAGTTCCACGTTGCCGGAGCCGGTCCCCAGCTTCCAGTCCGCCGTTGGCGCTCCGCCTGCCTTGATGTTTCCGGAGCCAGTATGGGCGTACAAGCTGCCGCGCAGATTGCGCAGTTCGATATTGCCCGAGCCGGTCTGCGCCTTCACGAAGCCCTCGCCTGTCTGCTCGGCGTAGATGTCGCCCGAGCCGGTGTCTACCTTGAAGCCTCCGTGCAGGCCGGTGGCGTGAATGTTGCCTGAGCCGGTGGAAATCTTGGCATTCTCGCCCACGCCTTCGACACGGATGTCGCCCGAGCCTGAGCCGGCGTCGAGGAACGCATTCTCCGGCGCCTGAATCTCATAGTCGATGCTGATGTTGTGCAGGTTTTCGTGGTGGCCGCCGATGCGGATGATGCTGCCCGTCTGCTCGATGGGCGGGTTGGCCGCGATCTCGCGCACGCGCTCGTCGCTGCCGCCCCAGCCGGACTTCACCTTGCCCCAGATATGCACCTGGTTGCCCACGCCGTGGGTGATGTGAATGTTGCCTGAGCCGGTCGAGACCGACAGTTCCACGCGCCCACTGACCGATAGCGTGCGCTCGAAAGTAGCCTCCGCGCCCAGCGCCGGAAGCGCCGCCAGCGCGGCCGTTGCCAACGCTGCAATCCAAAGTTTCTTCATAGTGCTCCTCGTTTCATGGAAAATAGCCTCTAGCTTCTAGCTCCTAGCTCCAAGCTATTGCCGCAAGTAGATCCAAAATCCGCAGCAAAAAGCTAGTAGCTAGAAGATAGAAGCTGTATTTACTGCTGTAACACCACCTGATCGCCTTCATTCAACCCGCTGAGAATCTCGGTGACCGAGCCGTTCGACAATCCCACCGTGACCGGAACCTTGCGCTTGCCTTCCTTCTGCTTTTTGTCCGGAATCTCCACGGACGCTTTCTTCTGGTTGTCATACATGACGGCGCTCTCCGGCACCATCAGCACGCCCTTGTGCTCGTCCAGAATGATCTCGGCGTTGGCGGTCATGTTAGCCTTCAGCTCGCCCCCCGGATTGTTGATGGAGACGCGCACCTCGAAGGTGGTCACGTTGTCCTTCTCCACGCCCAGCGGCGCGATCTTGGTGACCTTGCCGTCGAAGACGCGGTCGCGGAAGCTTTCCACTTTAATGCGCGCCGGCTGCGCCATGTAGACGTGCGCGATGTCGGCCTCGTCCACCTTGCCCTGCACATAAACNNACCTCGTTGATGTCGCCCTCGGTCATCACCAGCGTGGCCGTGGAACCGAGCACCAGGATGGAGCTGACCGCGTCGCCGATCTCCACATCGCGGGAGAGAATCACTCCGTCCATCGGCGCCACGATGGTCGTGTAGCTCAACTGCTCTTCGAGTTGCTTGCAGACCGGCCTGGGCCTGCTGCACCTGCGCCCGCGCCTGTTTCAGGCGGGCCGCATCCACGCCGATCTGCGCCTTGGAGTTGTCGCGCCGGGTGAGCGCGGCCAGGTAATCCTTGTTGGCGTCGTCCAGCGCCTGGCGGCTCACGATGCCTTCCTTCTGCATCTCCATGTTGCGGTCCAGCGTGGCCTTGTACATGGGCAGGTCGGGAGCGGCGGCGTTCACCTTGTCCTGCTCGATATTTGCTTCGTAGGTGGCCACATTGGCCTCGGCGGCGGCCAGTTGCGCCCGCTGCGCATCCACCTGCGCCACAATCTCCTGCTGATCGAGCTGCGCCAACTGCTGCCCCTTGTGCACCTGGTTGTTGATGTCCACGTAGAGCTTTTCCACGATGCCGGAGGCCTTCGACTTTACCTCGACCTTGGTGATCGGCTGAATCTTGCCGGTAGCGACCACCGAGCGCGCCACATCCCCGCGCGTCACCTTGGCCAGCTTATTGGGGTCAATGGACGATCGCGAGACGATCCGTGCCAATCCGAAGCCCAGCAGCGCAACCATCACAACGATCCCGGCAATCAGCCAGATCCAGAATTTCTTGCTTTTGCGTGATGCGGCCACCAGGAACCTCCAAAGACGAGAATGTCAGCAACGCACTCATTGCCGGAACGAGAGACGCGTAAATCAAATGAGTGAAGCAGGCAAAATAGCTTAGACGGCGGAAACCCGCCCTCCGTCAGCCATGACCGAGGCCGCCCCGCTCTTCTCTCATACGCAGCGGGCAGCGTCTTGGTTCCAGCGGGGAGAAGGGCAGGGAAGAGCCATCCTCTGCGCAACGCGCTCAACGGGAGGGAGGCAAGATTCAGGCCGTAACGATCTCGCTGAAGTCGGCGATGCCGGAGAATCCGCTGAGTACCTCGTCGATGAGGCCCAGGTGCGCGCCGCGAATTGCCGGGTCGGGATCGAGCACCATCACCTTGTCGAAGAAGGCGTCCACTACCGGGCGCAGCGTGGCGATGGCCTCCAGCGCCTGGCCGTAGAAGCGCAGCTTGCGCAGCGCCGCCACTTCAGGAGCTAGCAGGGCAGCCGCATCGGCAAGCTGCTGCGCCTCGGGGGCTAGCGTTACGTCCTTCGGCGAGCCAAGGGTAAATCCCTTCTCCTCGGCTTGGCGGAGAATGTTCTTAATACGCTTGAAGGCTGCGGAAATCGCGGCGAAATCCGCGGACTCGCGCGCTGCAGTCAGAGCTTCGGCGCGGGCAATCGCATCGCGGACATCGTCGGCTCCTGTAGCCATCACAGCATTTACCACATCATAGGAAAAACCATGCACCTCTTGTAAGTCGAATCGTTGACGTTCCTTTAGAAACGCTCGAACAGGACTATCCGGCTGGAATTTACCATCAGGACCAATTCCTTGCTCTGGCTCTGTGCCTGGCGCGTGTAATACATCGCGCAAGGTCAATGGTAAATCCGATTCATCCAGAATCTTCACGATTGCACTTGCCGCCCGACGCAGCGCAAATGGGTCTTTGGACCCTGTTGGCTCAAAACCTTTGTCAAACATTGCAGTGATTGTCTGAATGCGGTCCGCCAATCCTAACAATTGTCCTTCTATCGTTGGAGGAATAGTATCCGTAGCATATGATGGCCTAAACTGATAATAGATCGCCTCACTTACCGTTTTGCCCAAACCTTGCGCCTTCGCATAAAGCCCGCCAATCTTTCCTTGGAGTTCTGTAAACTCCTTCACCAACTCAGTCGTCAGATCCGTCTTAGCCAGCCAGACAGCTTTGTAGAGCGCAACCTCGTCAAATTGTATGCCGGCAGTCTTCACCGACAACGCTAATTCCTTCACTACAGCTAGGTTCGCTACTGTCTTATCGTGGTAACTACCCAATTCCTTCTTAAAGGTGACGTGTTTTAGGCTTTCCACGCGGTCCGCGAGAGTAATCTTCTGGTCAACTTCCCAAAAGAAGCGTGCGTCTTTGAAGCGGGCTCTCAGGACGCGGGCGTTGCCGTGGCGGATGATAGCTTCGCCTTCGGCGTCTACCTGAATGTTGAGTACGGCGAGGAAATGAGGGGTGAGTTTTCCATCAGAGCCTTCAACGGCAAAATACTTCTGGTGGTCGCGCATGACGGTGACGAGTACTTCTTCCGGCAGCGCAAGGTACTCAGACTCAAAGTCGCCCAGCACCACCGTTGGCCACTCGGTCAGATGAACGACGGTTTCAATCAGAGGCTCATCCTCGCGCCAGCGCGCACCGGGGACGGTGCGGGTGGCCGCATCGAGAGCTTTGCGAATTGACTGCCGGCGCTCGGCTATATCGACGACCACATAGGCTTTGCGCAGAGCTTCGGCGTAACTGCTGGGCTGGTCGATCACCACCGGCGTTGTGCCGTGCAGGATGCGGTGGCCACGGCTCACATTGCTAGCCTTGATGCCGGCAATCTCCAGCGGAACAATAGAGGAATCGAGCAGAGCAACGACCCAGCGGATGGGCCGCACATAGCGCTCCGGCTTGCCCGCGCGCCAGTACATATTCTTTGCCCAGTAAAGGCCGAGAACTTCCTTGGGTAACTCCGCGGCTAGCAACTCCGAGGCTTCGCGGCCATGGCGCTTCACCGTTGCGCCGACGTACTCGCCCTTGGCGTTGGTGATCTTTTCCAGAGACGCAACCGGGACGCCCGCCTTGGTCGCGAAGGCCTCGGCCGCTTTGGTTGGCGAGCCGTCCTTGAAGGCCACCTTCCACGAGGGGCCGGTTAGTTGCTCTTGAGAGTCGGCTTGGCTCGCCAGCACGCCCTCGACCAGCACGGCCAGACGGCGCGGCGTCGAGTACGTGGTGACTTTGGCGCCGGCCGCAAGCAGCCGCTCGCGCGTGAGTAAGTCATTGACGCGACGGCCCAGTTCGGCCTCGGCCCCGGCTATCATGCGGGCAGGAATCTCGTCCAGCCCTATTTCCAATAGAAAGTCAGTCATAGCGTTAGTTCTTTCTGCATTTTGAAAATCGTCGAACAGCTATCAGCTCTCAGCTTTCAGCTCTCAGTTTTCAGCTATTTTTTTCGCCAGGCAAAGTATCCATGCTTGCGAAAAGATAACGGCTGATAGCTGAAAGCTAATAGCTAACACACCTGCTGCGCGGCGTACACCTTGGCTGCGCCTACGGCCAGATTGCGAATGCGGGCGATCATGCCGACCCGCTCGGTAACGCTGATGGCTCCGCGCGCGTCGAGAAGATTGAAAAGGTTCGAGCACTTGAGCGCCAGTTCGTAAGTGGACATCAGCGGGAAACGCCGCTTTTCCTTAGGGCTGGCCTTTTCATCCGCCAGCAGCGCACCGGCCCTCGCCAGCAGCGCCTGCGCTTCGGCTTCATAGCTGTTGAAGTGCGCCCAGAGGCGGTCCACATCGGCGTCCTCGAAGTTATAGACCGAGTACTGCAACTCCTCGGTCAACCTAACATCGCCATAGGTCACCACCGCGCCGGTCTCCGGATCGCGCGCCCAGACCACGTCGTAGACTGAGTCCACATCCTGCATGAAGGCGCAGAGGCGCTCCAGCCCATAAGTCAGCTCGGCGCAGATGGGGTCCAGATCAAGGCCGCCGCACTGCTGGAAGTAAGTGAACTGGGTGATCTCCATGCCGTCCATCATCACTTGCCAGCCGACGCCCCATGCGCCGACGGTCGGGCCTTCCCAGTTATCTTCCTCGAACTTCAAGTCGTGCTTGCTCAGGTCGATGCCGATGGCTTCCAGGGATTGAAGATATAACTCCTGCACGTTGACCGGCGGCGGCTTCAGAATGAGTTGGAACTGGGTGTGGCGGAAGAGCCGGTTGGGGTTCTCGCCGTAGCGGCCATCGGCGGGACGCCGCGAGGGCTGCGCATAGCCAACCTTGTAGGGCTTGGGCCCTTGCACGCGCAGAAAGGTCTCCGGCGCCATGGTGCCCGCGCCCACTTCCACGTCATAGGGCTGCTGGAGAACGCAGCCGCGTTCCGCCCAAAAGCCCTGCAAGCGGAACAAAAGCTCCTGAAAGGTGAGCGGTGTGGTCTTCGGATTCGTTACAAGCTGGGATGAAGGCACGGGCATTTCTCTCTTGATGGGACTGGGTAGATTTTATCAGTAGGGCCGGAGAGACCTTTCGACATTCAGGCCAATGTGAGCAGATTGGCCGCGTAGGCCTCGCCGGCCAGAGCCTGGATTCTGCGGTCGAGGGTGACGAGAACCGCATTTTGGCGGATGGCGAGGCCAAGCAGGAGTGCGTCGGTGACCTGGCGGTAGCCGTGCAGGTGAGGGGTAATCGGCCGGACCAACTCCAGCCAACTATTGGAAATCGGCAGATGCGCAACGTTGGGCAACGCTGCAATCTCCTCGAGCATTCGCATTGCATCCGCGATTGACTTCTTCCCGACCAAGGGCGAGGCCGCGATGCGCACAAAACCAGCCTCGGTTACGGGACAAAGCAGCAAGCGCGCGCCATGGCTGCCTCGCAACCACTCGGTGGCCGGCTCATGAGCTATGTGTGCCGGATCGCTCAACGCGACCCAGATATTTACATCAGGGAGATAGGTTTTCAAATAAAGTCCTCCAGAGCCTCATTCACCATTTCCGTCGTGATGACGCGGCCGCTCGGCGGGAAGGTTGGAAAGCCTGCCGCGGATCGCCCAAATTCCACCGTTTCGATGGGTAAGCTGGCAGCTTTGCCGCCCTTGCGAATCAGGTCGGTGATGGCGTCGCCGAGGGTGATCCCGTTAGCGTGAGCGTAGATATCGGCGAACTGACGGGCGTCGTCGGCGAGATTGACATTGGTGCGCATATTTCCAGTATGCACCGATTCGACAGAGCGTGCAAGATATCTAATACGTGCCAAGTATAGTATTTTGCACGCAAAGCTGCCGTAGTACCGCCGGGTGAGGCGGTGGGTTCCTATCTTTCAAAACGGGATTTTGAGACTCACAAACACTTTGTTTTCAGAGATCGTGGATAAGTCTAAATACTACCCTTCGGGAGAATGCGGAATGAACCGATTGCTCAGCAGCCCAGCCGAGCCAAGGCCTCAGCCGAGCGCAGTTTGCGCTCCAGATGGCGCTCGAGGGCTTGCAGAGTGAAGCGGCGCAAGTCCTGCGCGCGGCGGCGGGGCCAGGGCTCGGCGGCAAAGGCTGAGGCGGGCGCGCGCAACATACGCTGCGCCAATTGCCAGGAGTCGGCGGATAGTTCGCTCGCGTCGCCGTTGCGATGAATTGGACAGAACAAGCCGTCGCCGAGCGTGTTGAAACTGGTCTCGCCGGCCTGGAGCGCCTCGCCACAGGCTGTGCAATGAACGAGGTCGGGCAACAGGCCCATCAGCCGCGTCATCCAGAGCTGGAAGTAGGTCAGCGGCATCCAGGGCTGCTCGACCGTGGTGAGGTCAAGAACCGCCAGCAGCAGGCGAAAGACCGTCTCATGAGGATCGTGGTCGGGCAGCGCCTCGTCCAGCAGCTCGGCAAAGAAGCTGAGCACCGTGAGGCGCACCGGATCCACCGGCGATGAAAGAGGCGAGCGCAGGATTTCCAACTGATCGAGGCGCACCAGCTCCTGGCGGGGCCGCTCGGCAAACCAGGCGCGGGCCACCGTCATCGGCTCCAGAGAGCCGCCAAAGCGCTTGCGGCTCTTGAGCGCGGATTTGGCAACGCCCCGCACCCGGCCGTAGTCGCGCGTGAAAAAGCTCACGATCAGGTCAGCCTCATGGACCGGCCAGGTGCGCAGAACCACGGCTTCGGAGGAGAGCACGCTCATGCGTTTCTATCTTCGCACTGTTGGCTGCTCGTGGAATCTGCTGTCTGAGCAAAGTTCCTGCCGTTGTGTAAGGAAAGATAAGAAATGTAAGGAATATTATAAAATGTAAGGTATAATCGATTTTGAAAGGAAATTTCGATGCCGACAGCGACGATGACTTCCAAAGGCCAGATCACCATTCCCATCGAGCTTCGCAAGGCTCTTGGTTTGGAGACCGGCGACAAGATCGATTTCTTTGAGGTTGAGACTGGGCGGTTCGTCATCAAGCCAAGAACCGCCTCCATTCGCGATCTGGAAGGCTGCATCCCCAAGTTGGATCATATCGTCACCATCGAAGAGATGAATCAGGCGATTCGCGATGGCGCTGCTGAAAGCTATCAGAAGAGTATTGAAAGTTCATACTCCGCCGATTCGCGTGGTGAAGCAGCATGATTGGCTTGGATACGAACATTCTGGTTCGCTATTTCATTAAAGACGATCCACAGCAAACCCGTCTGGCAGTCAATTTGATTTTTTCTCTTTCACCCTCAGAACCGGGATGGATAGGGGTGGCCATCTTCATGGAGTTGGATTGGGTGATGAACAATGTGCTCAAGGTAAAAAAAGATCGAGTTGTTGAAATATTCGATACACTGCTCGCCAGCCGGGAACTAGTCGTGGAAAACATGGAGACAGTACGGGAAGCCTTGCAACTCTATCGTTTCCGTAACACAGATTTTTCCGATTGCCTGATCGCCGCCTCGGCCAAGGCCGCCGGATGCAGCCGGACCGTAACCTTCGATCACCGAGCGGCGCGCGACGCTGGAATGGATCTGATCGAGTAAGCCATGGGGTTCGGCCCATGCGAAGATTTCCTCACCTGACGGCCGCGAGCGCTTATTCTATGGAGCGGCACAGCGACACACAAACGCGCATCCCGCTGGGCGGGATGCGCGTTTGCGGCGGTAAGCTGGAAGCTGCTTAGTGGCCGAAGTGCTTGGCGTTCTTCTCGGTGAAGCTGGCCCAATTCTCGGGCAGGTCGTCTTGCGCGAAGATCGCCGAGACCGGGCAGGCCGGGACACATGCGCCGCAGTCGATGCACTCGACCGGGTCGATGAACAACTGGTCGGCCGCGGCGAAGCCGTCTTCGTCCTTCTTGGGGTGGATGCAATCGACCGGACAGGCGTCCACACAGGCGGTGTCCTTGGTGCCGATACAGGGTTCTGCAATGACGTATGCCATTCTGATTTCTCCCGGGGAATGAATCCTTCGAGGCTGATGGTAGCACAGGAGGCCGGTCGGTGACTGATTCCTCTCCGGCTTCATTTGCGATGCGGGAATTGGATGCGGATTCCGGATGGTGCGATTCCGAAAGTGGACCGCAACGTGTGAAGAAGAAATATGCGGTTCCTGACAAACAGTCCTGTTGAGAGTCGAGGTATCCCACCCTAGCGGCAAAAACAAAGACGCCGCGAGGGTGGGGCACCCAGTATTTATTGGAAACAGTTACGAAGAAAATGTCTTTGTCGCCCGCGCCTTCCGGTGGGCTGCGAACTCTTCGGGCGTGGGGATGGGCGAGAGATTGCGTCCGGCAAACATATCCGCAAAAAGGCTCAGCAACTCGGCGTGGATCAGCCCATTTGATGCGAGAATCTCGCGGCTGTCGAGCCGGAAGTGCCGGCCGGAGAAGTCCGTCACCTGCCCGCCTGCCTCCTCGACGAGCAGAATGCCGGCGGCGGTGTCCCAGGGATTGAGATTAAACTCCCAAAAGCCATCCAGGCGGCCGGCGGCGACGTAGGCTAGATCGAGCGCAGCCGAGCCGGCCCGGCGCACCCCGTGGGAGCGCAAGGTGAACTCCTGGTAAAAGTGAATGTTGGGGTTCTGGTGGCGCTTGTGGCTGGGAAAGCCGGTGGCCGTCAGCGCCTCGGCCAGCTCCGCGGTGCGCGAAACCCGCATCGGTTTGCCGTTCAGCAGCGCGCCGCGACCGCGCTCGGCGGCGAAAAGCTCATCCCGCAGCGGGTCGTAGATGACTGCGGCCACCAGGGTGCCGTCGTCGTCCGGCGCAAGGCTGACCGTGCGCTGCTCCAAACCCAGCGAGACGCAAAATTGCGGAAAGCCGTGGGTGAAGTTGGTGGTTCCGTCCAGCGGGTCCACGTACCAGCGGAACTCGCCCTCAAGGCGGTCGCGCGTGCCTTCTTCGCCGTAAATTCCATGCTCCGGAAAGGCCGTGGCCAGCCGCTCGCGGATCAGCTTCTCCGATGTGCGGTCGGCGACTGTCACCAGGTCCACGTCGCCTTTGTACTCGGTGGCGACGCCCTCGGAGAAGAATTTGCGCAACACGGCTCCGGCTTCGCGGGCAATCGCCGAGGCCGCCGGAACCCACTCCGGAGCCGAATGCAGGCCGCTCACGAAACCACCCCGTTCTCAGCCGGTTCGGCCGCTTCCGGACTCGCAGCCCTGGCGCGGTGCGGAGCCTGCTTGCCCACTTCCGTGATGCTGCGGATCTGGTGCTTGTAGATGAAGAGATTGGGCTTGCCCTCGCGGGTCAGGCGCAACATTCCCTCGTCGAAGTACTCGATCCAGCCGCGCACCGTCTCGCCGTCGCGCAGCTTGACCTGGATGTTGACCTGGCGATCGCTGAGAGAGCGCAGGTAGAGCGCTTCCTGGCCGGTTTCGCCCGGCGGAGGCGTCTTGGAACGGCGGCGCGTGGATAAAGGAGGGGTCATGTTGCCATTTTAGATGCAACGCCCAGGCAAAATGATTGGAGGCTGATGAGACCGCAGACGCGGATTGCGATGAATCACTGATTTTTGGCCGGCGAATCCGGGTAATAGCCGGTGCGATGACGAATGCTGAAGGCGCCGGCGGCGGCTCGGGGAATGGTCACCTGGATGCGGTGAAAGGGCCTTCCGGGCTCTTGATTTTTTGGATAATAGCCCAGCAGGTATTGCGTGCGGAGGTCGTCGCTAATGCGCGCAAAGGCTTTGTCGAGGCCGCCGTCGCTGACGTAGAAACTCTTGCCGCCGGTCTGCTCGGCCAGGGAAATCATCGCGTGTTCGCCGCCCAGGTCGCGGCCGGCGCTGGCCTCGATGGGCACATCGATGATCGAGTAAATTATCACTTCATTGCGCAGGGCCTGCTCGACGGCCTTGCCGTAGGTGGCGTTGCCGGCGGTGTCGTCGCCGTCGGAGACCAGCACGAGAACCTTGCGGCCATCCTTCCCGCCGAGGCGTCCGGAAGCCAGGCAGATCGCGTCGTAGAGCGAGGTCGCCCAGTCACCGCGCAACTGGCCGAGGCCGTGATCGATCTGCGCCACCTTGTTGGTGAAAGGCGTCAGCTCGAGCACCTCGGTGGCAAACTGCATGAGACTCATTTGATCCTGCGGACGCAGCAGAGCGTGGGCAAAGCGCCTGGCCGCATCCGCCTCTTCGGCCATGTCCTTGTGCACGCTGCCGCTGGTGTCGATGGCCAGCGTCAGATTCAACGGCAGATCCGACTGGCGCTCGAAGACCGCGATCTGCTGCGGCCGGCCGTCCTCGGCGAGCGCGAAGTCCTCGCGCGTCAAACCGCTGACAATGGCCCCGTTCTGATCGATTACGTTCACGAAGACGTTGACCAGCTTCACGTCCATGCGCAGGGTCAGCTCCTGCGCCGGCAGACCGAGGGACGCCAAGGCCAGAAGCGCCCACCAATAGGTCCGCCGGCTATGTTTCCATCCGTCCATAGTAAGAACGCGTTTTTGCATTGCCTGCAAAAGAATACCGCCTGCTGGTTAGACGCGGCAGACGGCAATCAGTCGGCGGAGCGGAACGCGGTCAACCAAACTTGTACAGGAAGCCGAGCTCGCCCATCAACCTGGCGATGACGCGGATCGAGCCTGAGCAGCGTCCGATTATGACACGGCGCTCACCGCTAGCTCCGCCTCCGCCACCGGCTGCGTGTCCTGATGCGTGTCCGGTCGCGCCTTCAGCAGCGGCAGGGCCACGGCTAACACGTCTTCGATGCGGCTGGCGTAATGGATCGTAACGCCCGCGATTAGCTCCGGGGTCAGGTCTTCTTCCACATCCTGGAGGTTTTCGGCGGGCAGGATGATGGTTTGGATCCCTGCCCTACGGGCGGCCAGGAATTTTTCCTTGATGCCGCCCACCGGCAGCACGTTGCCGCTGAGGGTGATTTCGCCGGTCATGGCGGTCAGCGGACGCACCGGGGTATCGGTCAGCAGCGAGACCAGCACCACGGCCATGGTGACGCCGGCCGAGGGGCCGTCCTTGGGAATCGCTCCTGCCGGGACGTGAATGTGCAGGTCCAACTCCTTGGTAAAGTCCTCGGCGAGGCCCAGCGAGGCGGCGTTGGAGCGCACCCAGGTGAGCGCGGCCTGCATGGACTCTTGCATCACTTCGCCGATCTGGCCGGTCATGGCGAAGTTGCCCTTGCCCTTCATTTTATTGGCTTCAATGAAGAGGATGTCGCCGCCGGCCGCCGTCCAGGCTAACCCCACAGCCACGCCCGGGCGCTTGACGCGCTCGGAGACCTCGGTGTCCACGCGGACCTGGATGCCGCCGAGAAACTCCTTGACCACATCACGGGTCACGATCAGTTTTTCCGCGTTGCCCTCGACCACGCGCCGCGCCTCTTTTCTACAGACAGTCCCCAGCGTCTGCTCCAGCTTGCGAACGCCGGCTTCGCGTGTGTAGTGGCGGATAATATAGCGCACCGCATCCTCTGGAAACTCGATCTGCTCGGGCGTAATGCCGTTCTCCTTGATCTGCCGGGGAATCAGGTAGCGGAAGGCGATGTGCTTCTTCTCCTCCTCGCTGTAGCCCTGCAGGAAGATCAGTTCCATGCGGTCCAGCAGTGGCGGCGGTACGGTGTCCAGCATATTCGCCGTGCAGATGAACAGCGTCTTCGAGAGGTCGAAGGGCACGTCGAGGTAATGGTCGCGGAAGGTGTTGTTCTGCTCCGGGTCCAGCGTCTCGAGCAATGCAGAGGCGGGATCGCCGCGGAAGTCGCGGCCCAGCTTGTCGATTTCATCCAGCATGAGGACCGGGTCGTTGGTATCGGCTCTGCGGATGCTCTGGATGATCTGGCCGGGAAGCGCGCCGATGTAGGTGCGGCGATGGCCGCGGATCTCCGCCTCGTCGTGCATGCCGCCCAGCGAGACGCGCTGGAACTTGCGGCCCAGGGCGCGCGCAATCGAACGGCCCAGGCTGGTTTTGCCCACGCCCGGCGGCCCCACAAAGCACAGGATCGGCCCCTTCATGTCCGGCTTCAGCTCAAGAACGCTGAGGTAGTCGAGGATGCGATCTTTCACCTTTCTCAGTTCGTAGTGGTCCTCGTCAAGAATCTCCCTGGCCTTGTTGATGTCGATCTTGGAGGCCGAGCTCCTGGCCCACGGCAGCACCGCCAGCCACTCGATGTAGTTGCGGGTGAGCGAGTAGTCGGCGGCCATGGGAGACATGCGAGCGAGCCGCGAGAGCTCCTTGAGGGCATCTTTTTTCACGTCATCGGGCATACCGGCGGCTTCGATCTTCTGGCGCATATCTTCGATGTCGCGCTGGCCCTCGTCCTGCTCGCCCAACTCCTTCTGAATGGCCTTGAGCTGCTCGCGCAGATAGTAGTCGCGCTGCGACTGCTGCACCTGATCCTGCACCTCGGTCTGAATCTTGGTGCGCAACTGCTGCACCTCGATCTCCTTGGCCAGATGCTGATTCAGCAACTGCAATCGGGTTCCGATGCTGGCCGTCTCCAGCAATTGCTGCTTGTCGTCGGTGGTCAGGAAGGGCAGCGAGGAGGCCACAAAATCCACCAGGCGGCTGGGTTCCTCGATATTCGCGGCGATGGTCCGCAATTCATCGGAGAGCGTCTGCGAATCGTTGACGATCTGCTGGAACTGGCCGATCACGTTGCGCACCAGAGCTTCCGCGCCGGCCGTCGTCTCCGGTTCCACGTCCTCCAGCGCCTCCACCTCGGCCACCATGAAGGGCTCCGTCTGCGCATAGCGAACCAGCCGCACCCGCTCCACACCCTCGGTGAAGACAAACCGGCTCTGGTTGGGCATACGCACAATCTTGTGCACTGTGGCCAGGGTTCCCACCGCATGCAGGTCGGCCGGCTTGGGCGAGTCCAGCCGCGCGTCCAACTGGGCCACGACAATGATTGCCCGTTCCTCGCCCAGCGACTCGATCAATTGGATGGAGCTTTCGCGGCCCACCGTGAGGGGCAAGACAGCGTGGGGAAAGAGGACCGTATCCCGGACCGGCAGGACGGCAATCCGGCGCACCGCAGGGGCGTCCTTTGCGGAAGGGGTTTTTGGGGAGGGCGGGATGGAAGGCTGGTTTGGCATTGAGTGTCCTCGTATCAACTTTTCTTCATTAGACCACGCAGACTTCAAAAAAGTTTCAGGAAAAGATCGTTTTTGGTGATTAAATCTCCTTCCGCGAGCCAGGCAGACCCCTGAAGTACGGTCAAGCGCTGGGTTTAGTTCCCCTTGCCGGAAGCCTCACAGTTGCTCGAAAGCTGTATCGGCCAAACTCTGCCGAAGGTGAGCGGGGCGAACTGGGGAAGGAAGGAGGCGTTCGCTCTTCCGAGGACGAGGCCGAATGGGGTTCGGTGTTTCCCAGTATTGGAGCTAAGAGCCGGTTTCGCACACTCCGGTATTTTAATCCTGCCTGGGTGCGGAATTTTCATTTTTGATAGCGGATTCGATCTGCTTCCACACATTGTCGGGCGGCTCCACGATGGGAAAAATCAGGCGGGCGGCTTCAGCAATGGTCTCCAGATCGGCGAGCAGTGCGCGACAGAGCGCGCAATGCTGGAGGTGCGCATGGGCGGCAAGGCTCTTGCCGGAGCCGATCATCTCCGGCAGCTGAGCCTGGAACTCCTGGCAGGTCATGGGGTTGGCTTCTTCGGTCATGGCCGCGCCTCCTGCCGGGGTAGGCTATGCAGAGCCTCGCGCAGGGTGAGCCGCGCCTTGTGCAACTGGGACTTGCTGTTGCCCACGGAGCAATCGAGCATGGAGGCGATCTCATGGTGCTCATAGCCCTCGATGTCATGGAGGACAAAGACGAGGCGATAGCCGGCGGGCAGATTGCCGACGGCGCGCTCCAGGGCCAGCCGGTCGATGGAGCCGGCGAGCGACAGGTCGCGAGCGCCAAAGCCCCGGCTGGGGCTTCCTTTGGGATCAGGTTCCATGGCTTCATCCATTGAGATGAGGGACAATCCTTTCTTTCTGAGGCGCATCAGCACAACGTTGATGGCCAGCCGGTGCAGCCAGGTGGAAAAGGCCGAGTCGCCGCGGAAGGTGGAAATCTTGCGGTGCAGTTGCAGAAAAGTCTCCTGGGTCATATCCTCGGCTTCGGCCGTATTGCCCACCATGCGCATACACAAAGAATAGATGCGTTTTTTGTGCAAAGAGTAGAGTTGGGCGAAGGCGCGGTGGTCTCCGGCCTTGGCCTTGGCAAGGAGATCGGCTTCGGAGAGAGCCTCCAGAGGCGATGAGGGAGCCGCTTGAGATGAAGCATCCGTGATTGGAGGGTCAGGAGCCATGAGCATCATTCACAGTTCAGTGGGCGCCTTTGTCGCGCAGCAGCTTCACAATCTCGGTGTTGCCCTGGCCGAGGGCCAGTATCAGCGCCGTGTTTCTGAGTTTTTCCTTGGCGTTCATGTTGGCGCCCTTCTCATGTACAAAACTGGATGAGACTTGGGTCTTCTCCATGCTTTCGTCAATACTCGCCAGGATTGGTTTACCATTTAGCAGGTTAGCCACCGCCCTTCGACTATGCTCAGGGCAGGCTTTCGCGGTGATCGCAGGTTAGCGAGTTAGCGGATTCATTATCGGCGTAACTTGCAACGGCGAATCAGGCTCCTCCTCATCCTTGCGGGTTCTCCTCATCTTCGCGAACGGTCAATGCGGTACATTGTTCAACGGCAATCTGCTCTAGTCTCTCGGTCACTGGCGATTATAGTTCCTGCTGATGACAGCGGCTGCGCTCGGCACTATTCCTCGTTAGAATAGAGGGATAGGGATCGGTGATCGACGACGATGGATCACCAGTAACGGTTGTACAACGGGGCGCTAATCCCCGTGTTTTTTTGGGGAGATATGGTTTTGAAGGCAAGGCCAGCAAGGCAATGCGGCAGTCGACCGGGGTACGGCATTCTTCTGGCCGGCCTTCTTGCCTTCGGGTTATGGGGCGGAAGACTCGGCTGGAGCCAGAGTGGCCCAAGCGGCGAAGCTGCCAGCGCCGTGGACGCCTCTGGCGCGGCCGCCGATCCGGCGGCTGAGGCGCCTTCCGACTCCCTCGCGCAGTGGGAGGGGTTGCCGGTGCGGCGCATCTCGTTCGAGGGGGTTTCGCTGGATCGGCTGGTCCCGCTGCCCGGCCATCTGGCCCAGGCCGTGGGAGCGCCGCTGAACCGGGAAGAGCTGAAGAAGAGCCTGCGCCAGCTCTTTGCCACCGGCCTTTTTGAAACCATTGCGGTGGAGGGCGAGCGCACAGGGGACGGCGTGGCCCTGGTCTTTCGCGGAACGCCGCGCATCTTCATCGGCGCGGTCAGCGTGGATGGCGCCAAGGCCGTCACGGTCAATACACAACTGGAGCGCGCCAGCCAACTAGCGCCCGGCGCCCGCTATACTTCGGCCAAGCTGAGCCAGGCTCTGGAGGAGATGCGCGCCACGCTCGTTCGAGACGGCTTCCACGAGCCGGTCATAACGCAGACCCTGACGACCCACCCGGAGGAGCAACTGGTTGACCTTGCGTTTCATGTGGTTCAAGGGCCCCAGGCGCGGGTGGGCGCGGTGGAGGTGACGGGCGACTCGGGGATGAGCATGGAAGATTTCCGCCATCATGCGCATCTGAGAGCCGGTGAGCGCGTGGACCACGATACCGGCAATCGCGCCCTGGCCGGAGTGCTGAAGGTCTACCAGAAAAAGCAGCGGCTGGAAGCGGAGATCAAGCTCGAATCCGAGCCGTACTCTGCGCAGAGCCAAAAGTCGGAGTTCCGCTTTTCCGCCAACCGTGGGCCGGTGGTCAAGGTTCTGGTCGAAGGCGCCAGCCTGGACGCTGGGCGCGTGAAGCGGGTGATTCCCATCTTCGAGGAAGGGAGCGTGGACGACGATCTGCTCAACGAGGGCAATCGCCGGTTGCGCGACTATTATCAGCGGCTGGGCTACTTCGACGTGAAGGTCGAACACGAACGGCAATCCTCGACAGCCGAGCAGGTGACGATCCTCTACACGGTGCGGCTGGGGCCCCGGCGGCGCGTGGAGAAGGTCTCGGTCGCGGGCAATCGCTACTTTGACTCCGCCACGCTCCAGGGACTGCTCAACGTGCATGCCGCTGATGTGATCGACCGCCAGGGCGCCTACTCGCAGGCGCTGGTGACCGCCGACATCACCGCATTGCAATCCGTCTACCGGAACAATGGATTTTCCCATGTCCGGATTACCCCCGAGACCAGCGCCGGAGCAACGAAAGCGGGAAAAACGGCTCAGCTGGCGGTGGTTTATCGCATCGAGGAGGGCGAGCAACTGCGCGTGGGCACGGTGCGCCTGGAAGGAAATGATCACGTGGACGCGACCCGGCTCACAGCGCAACTGAACACGGTTGCAGGGCAACTGCTTTCCCCGGAAAACCTTGCCGGAGACCGGGACGCGCTGTTGACCGACTACATGAGCCGGGGCTTCGACCAGGTGAAGGTTGAGGTTTCGCAGCAGATTGAACAGGCCGACGCCAGCAAGGTGGACGTGGTCTTCCACATTACTGAGGGCATGCAGGTTTTTGTGCGCAAGGTGCTGCTGACCGGACTGCATTACACGCGCCCGGATACGGTGGCCAAGGCCATCACTCTGCATCCCGGCGACCCGCTCAACGAGACAGCGCTGATGGAAACGCAGCGCAACCTTTACGAGTTTGCCCTCTTCAACGAGGTTGATACGGCCATCGAGAACTCCACGGGCGGCGAAGAGTACAAGACCGTGCTGCTTCAGGCGGTGGAGGCGCGGCGCTGGGCTCTCACGTATGGCGGCGGCCTGGAGGCTCAAACTGGAACGCCGCAATACAACTGCGGCGGCATCATCGCCAGCGGCGCCACTTGCAACCCGAACGGAAGGACCGGCGTGAGTCCCCGTGTGCTCGCCGACATTACCCGCAACAATCTCTTCGGCCGGGAGCAATCCGTCTCGCTGCGCGGCACCTACGGCCTGCTGGAGCAGAAACTCGATCTGCTCTTCCAGAACCCGCACTTCTATGGCAACCGAAACTTCGGCCTGACCTGGTCTGGCGGCTACGCCAACAGCCTGGACGTGAGCACCTACGTGGCTTCCAAGCTGGAAACCGGAGTGCGCTGGACCGAGCACTTCAATTCGCCGGGGTCGCGCATCTCCAAGGCCAACACCTTGATCTACGAATTCAATTTCCGCCGGATCAAGGTGCAGGCCAACAGCCTGCAGGTCTATCCCGGCGAGATCGCGCTGCTGGCCACGGCGGTGCGTGTGGCGGGTCCGGCGCTGACCTGGATTCGCGATACCCGCGACTCGCCCCTCGATGCGCATCGCGGCACGTACACCAGCTTCCAGGAGTTTCTCTCCGGCGAAGGCTTCGGCGCCCAAACGGAATTCAATCGTCTGGATCTATCGAATTCAAGTTATTACCAGTTTGACAAGAGACGTATCGTGCTGGCCCGCAACACCCGCTACGGCCAGGAGCGTGCCTTTGGCAAGCCCGAAGACGCATTAATTCCGCTGCCCGAGCGGCTTTACGCCGGCGGGGCCACTTCGCTTCGCAGCTTCGGCTCGAACACGGCCGGGCCGCGCGATCCGGAGACGGGCTTCCCCATCGGCGGCGCGGGCGCGCTGATCAACAGCACCGAGTTGCGCCTTCCCCCGCCCACGCTGCCCTGGATCGGCAACACGGTCAGCTTCGTGCTCTTCCACGATATGGGCAACATCTTCACCAACGCCGGAGACGCCTGGGCCAGCGCTTTGCGCGTGCGCCAACCGGAGCGCGATACTTGCAAGGAAGTAGCCAAAGTCGGAAACGCCCAGAGTTATCTTCCTGCCGGCCCAACAACCTCTACAGGCCAGCAAGGGACGTGCAGCTTCAACTACTTCTCCCATGCGCCGGGGCTGGGTTTGCGCTATCATACGCCGGTCGGACCCATCCGGTTTGATTTCAGCTACAACCTGAATCCGCCCATTTTTCCGGTGAATTACAACTACTCGCTCACGCAACCCGGATTAGATCCGCACGTAGGCGAGGGTGCCCACTTCAACTTCTTTTTCAGCCTGGGAGAGAGCTTCTGATGAGCAAGCGGTCCCCAATTAGGCTCATGAGCAACTTCGGACCCGCTTGCGTGGGCGCGATGGTGGTATGCCTGACCGCGTTGGGCGCCATTTCGGGCCTGGCGCAAAGTCCAGCCCAGCCGCCGCCGCCCGCCAACACCGTGGTGCTCGACCGCGTGGTGGCCGTGGTCAACAACCAGGCGATCCTGGCCAGTGACGTGGACGAGGAGGTACGGCTGTCGGTGCTGGACCCCGGACGGGCAGGACTCGGCATGCTCACCCGGCAGCGCGCCCTGGAGCAGTTGATCAGCCGCGCGCTCATCCAGCAGCAGGTCCGCCAGGAGGACGCGCTGACCATTGAGCCATCCCAGGCCGAGGTCGATGCCCGTCTGGTGGAGATTCGCAAGCAAGTGCCCGCCTGCGTTCACCTCAACTGCGCCTCGGAGGAGGGATGGAAGGCTTTTCTGGCCGCGCGTGGGCTGACATCGGAGCGGGTCCAGACTTATCTGCGCCGCCGGATCCAGCTTCTGCGCTTCATCGAGGAGCGTTTCCGGCTTGGGATCAGCATTGCCCCCGATGAGATTGAAACCTACTACCGCGAGACGCTGCTGCCGCAGTATGCCGCGGGTGAAGCGATTCCGCCGCTGGAGGAAGTAGCCCCGCGCATTCAGGAGATTCTGCTGCAACGGCAGGTGAACGTGCTCTTCGGCGACTGGCTCAAGAATCTGCGCAAGCAGGGGGACGTGGAAGTGCTCGACCCGTCGCTTGAAGTACCTGAAGCACCGGGCGGAGCAGGGAAGGGAGGCGCATGAGCGAGCCTGAATCCATGCCACCTCTTTCCGCCGAGACTCCTGAGCCTGACGCGCCCGAGCAGGTTGCGGAGCCGGAAGCTCCCCGCCCGAGCCGTCTGCGCCGCTTCTTCCTGCGCCATCTTCCCTTGACGGTGGCCGCGGCAACGGTTCTGCTGGCGGTTACTCTCACAGGCCTTTATTATTGGGCCAGTTCGCCCGGTTTTGAGAACTTTGTCCGCCGGCAAATGGTGGCTAAATTGGAGGCTGCCACCGGCGGGCGGGTTGAGATCGGCTCCTTCCACTGGCATCTTCTCAGCCTGGAGGCCGAGGCGGACGGCGTGGTCATCCATGGCCTTGAAGCACCCGGCGAAACGCCCTACGCCCAGGCCGAGCGTCTGCGGGTGCGGCTGAGCGTGCTGGGTTTCTGGAGCCCGCGCATTCTGCTGCGCGATCTGGAGATCCTCCGCCCTCAACTGCACCTGATCGTCTACCCCGACGGCTCAACCAACCAGCCGCAACCCCGCAAGCCAAGAAAACCGGGCAAGCCCGCGCTGGACAGCTTCTTCGATCTGAAGGCCAGCTACGTTGCGGTCGAGCTGGGCGTTCTGGATTACGATAACCGCGCTGCTGCCTTCGACTTCCAGGACCGGCACATCCCGCTTGACTTCGCCGCCAGCGACCTCTCAGTGCGCATGGCCTACGTGCCGGGCACGGCCTTGAATCCGGAGTTCTATCGGATCGAGGCTGGAGCCCGCGATCTGAACCTGGCGCGCGGCGGCCGCGCCAAGCCGGGCAAAGCGCCTCCGCAAGAGGTACAGGGATTGTTCCAAGCCACGCTGGAGCTGTCGCGCACCACGGCAACCCTGCGCTCCTTGCGCGTGACCGCTAGCGGCCACGGCATCAAGGATCAGACCCTGGAAATTTCCGGCGTCCTGAAAGACTTTGCCCATCCCCGCTGGCAGGCAAAGGCGGCCGGCGAACTGGACCTGCGGCTGGTCGACCCCATCACCGGTTATCCTTTTGCGCCGCGGGGCCTTGCTCATCTCGACCTCAACGGGGCCGGAGAGGCAGGGAACTTTCGCGCCGATGGCAGCCTCCACGTCGAGGACGGCTCTTACATCGGGACGGGCGTTGTCGCCACGGGCTTTCGACTCGATGCGCGCCTCCATGCCGATCCCGAGCAGTTGCTGGTTAACTCGATCGTTCTGAGCCTGCGCCAGGGCGGCCAGATCGCTGGCGACCTGACGCTGGCCCACTGGCTGCGCACGCTTCCCGGAGCAGCCTCCCTGCGATCAGCCGGTACGGCCAACGGCAAATTCCGGGGCGCTCGAAACCAGCCCGCTTTGCCTGCCAAGCCGCTTGCACCGGCTGATGAGATTACCCTCCCGGTTAACGGCAAGGTGACGGCCGCGTTCAAGGACGTTGCCCTGGACACGCTGCTGGAGATGCTTTGCGACCCGCCCTTCCAGCATCTCGGCTTCGACACGCGCGTCAACGGTCCTGCCGACGCGCTGTGGATCAACGGCGACAACCGCACCCTCTCCGTGAGCGCCTTGTTCGCCCTCACTCCGCCGGCACAAACTGCGCAAGGAATGATTCCCGCCAGCGGCCTGATCGACGCCACCTATACCCAGCGCGACGGCGCGGTCGATATGCGCAAGCTGGAGCTGGACTCACCCGCCAGTCAATTGGTGGCCCACGGCCATCTGGGTGCCTATCCGCGCACCAGCCCCTCGGCCTTCGCCGTCGAGTTCCATACCAGCAACCTTGGGGAGTACGATACCGTGTTGCGCGACCTGGGATTGAGCCGCAACGGGAAGACCGGAACCGCGGCGCTGCCGGTTGCCCTCGCCGGGCGGATGGATTTTGTCAATGGGTTCTGGGCGGGCTCGCTCGTCGATCCGCACCTTTCGGGGGACATGAAGGCCACACAACTGGCCGTCGACTTGGCGGCAATTTCCACGACCAATTCCAGCCAGCCCCAGTTTCTTCACCTGGATTCGGTCGATGTTTTCGGCAGATACTCCGCAGCCCGCATTGATCTCGCCCACGGCGTGCTGCGCAGCGGGAACGCGGCGATCGACCTCAGCGGCAGCCTGATCGCGGCTTCGATTCCCGCCACGCATGGCGGCATCGCGCCTGTTCCGTCCTTCGACGCCAATTCAGTCCTTCATCTCCGCCTGAGCGCCGGTAAGGTTGGCCTGGACGATCTGCGGCCCTTCACCGGTCCGAACCTGCCCGCGGCGGGCTCTCTGGATGCGCAGCTTCAACTCGACGGACTGCTTCATGCGCTGGGTGGCTCGGGATGGGTCGAGATGGACAAGGGCAGCGTCTTCAGCGAGCCGGTGGATCGCATACGGGCGCAAGGCACACTCGCCAACCAGACCATCAACCTGACCTCGGTTTCGGTGAGCAAAGAGGCCGGCAAGATCGCGGCCGCCGGCAGCTATAACCTCTCATCCCACTTCTTCCGGTTGGACGCTTCCGGAGCGGGGATCGAAGTGGCTCGCATCGAAGCTCTGCGCCGCATGGGTCTGGCCGTCACCGGCAAGCTGGGATTCACCGTGAAGGGCGAGGGAACGCTGGAAGATCCGCGCCTTGAAGTCCACGCCACCTTGCCCGGCCTGACGCTGAGCGGAGAATCGCTGGGCAACCTGGAGCTGGCGGCCCACACCGCCAACCGCGCCGTCACCTACGACCTGACAACCCGGCTGGAGGCGGCCGACTTCAGCGCGCACGGCCAGACGGCGCTCACCGGCGACTATACCACCCAGGCCAAAGTTGAATTTTCGCGCTTGAACATTGACGCGCTCTTCAAGCTGGCCCATGTGGAGGGCCTCAGCGGGGAGTCCGCGCTGGCCGGAACGGTCAACGTCGAGGGACCGTTGGCGCGGCCCGAGGAACTGCGAGGCGAGGCGCGCATCCAGCAGTTGGCGGTCACTGTGGATGGTGTTCATCTGCAAAGTGAGGGAGGCCTGCACGCCACGCTCGACCATGCCCTCATCCATCTCGCCCCGTTGCACGTGACCGGCGAGGAGACTGACCTGCACATTCAGGGCAGCCTCTCTCTCAAGGACAAGCAGGAGCTGGACGCTGCCGCCAGCGGCACCATTAATTTGAAGCTGGCCGAGACGCTGGACCGCGACCTCACCGCCAGTGGAAGCACCACCTTCCAGGTGGAGGCGCGCGGTCCGCTGATGAATCCCAGCCTGCGCGGGCGGATCGACTTCCAGGACGCGGCGCTGTCCTTTGAGGACGTGCCCAACGGCCTGAGCCAGTTGCATGGAACGCTGGAGTTCAACCAGAACCGGCTGGAGGTCAAGTCGCTGACGGCCATGAGCGGCGGCGGACTGCTCAGCGTCGGCGGCTACCTGGCCTATCAGCACGGCCTCTTTGCCGACCTGACGGCGACAGGGACGGGGATTCGCATCCGCTATCCGCAAGGGGTCAGCTCCCTGGCCGACGCCCAGCTTCACCTGCAAGGGCAACAGAACAACCTGCTGCTCTCAGGCGACGTGCTCATCACCCGCTTCACGGTCAGCCCCGACCTGGACATTGCGGCGCTGGCCGCGCAGGCTTCCGCCGTCGAAACCATTGCGCCTCTCGACGCTCCTTCCAACCACATCCGACTGGATGTGCACATCGCCTCATCGCCGCAGTTGAACTTCCAGAACGCTTATGCCAAGCTGGCCGGCAACGTCGATCTCCGCCTGCGCGGCACCGTGGCCTCGCCCTCGCTGCTGGGCCGCGTCTCCATTACCGAAGGCAGCGCCGTTCTCGCCGGAACCCGCTATGAGTTGCAGCGCGGCGACATCTATTTCACCAACCCGGTTCGCATTCAACCCTCCATCGACCTGAACGCCACGGCCCGCGTCGAGGATTACGACATTACCCTGGGCCTGCACGGCACTCCGCAACAAATGACAGTCACCTATCGCTCCGATCCGCCGCTGCCGGAGGCCGACGTAGTGGCTCTGCTGGCTCTGGGCCGCACTGGAAACCAGCAGCGCCTTTACACCCAGCAGCAACAGCAGGCCCTCGCCAACCCCACCACCGACGCCTTGCTCGGCGGCGCTCTCAACGCCACGGTCAGCTCGCGTGTGCAGAGGCTCTTCGGCGCGGGCAGCGTCAAGGTGGACCCCAATTACCTGGGCGCCCTGGGCAACTCCACCTCGCGCATCATCGTCGAGGAGCAGTTGGGCTCCAACGTCACCCTCACCTACGCCACCAACGTCAACACCACCGCCCAGCAGCTCGTTCAGGCCGAAATCGCCATCAACCGCCGCGTCTCGCTGCAGTTGGCCCGCGACGAATCAGGCGTCTTCTCCGTGGTGATTAAAGCCACGCGACGGTTCTGGTAGGGAATAGGGAACAGGGAATAGGGAGAATGCTGGGTGCCCCATCCTTGCGCCTTTTTTCTGGCGCAAGGGTGGGATACCACGAACCTCAACCGGCGTTTCGTCAGAACTTGACTGCCGGGGCGGTTTTCGCGCCGGGGCTGGCCTCGAAGAAGGCGTTGTTTACCTGGAATCCGGCGATGCCGGCCCAAATGCTGTTGGGGAATTGGCGCACGAAGGTGTTGTAGTCACGCAGGGCGTCGTTATAGCGCTTGCGCGCCACGCTGATGCGGTTCTCGGTTCCCGCCAGCTCGTCCTGCAGGCGCATGAACTGGTCGCTGGAGCGCAGTTGCGGGTAGTTTTCGGTGAGCAGCAGCAAGCGGCCCAACGCCGAATCCAGCTTCCCATTGGCCTCGATCTTGCCCGCTGGTCCCTGTGCATTCAACATACCCGCGCGTGCGTTGGCGATGTCGCCAAAGACCGTGCTCTCCTCCTTGGTAAAGCCCTTCACGGTCTCCACCAGGTTGGG
>PLPA01000118.1 GCA_003159355.1 Acidobacteriaceae bacterium
AGGCAGAGATAATAGAAGCCGATTACATCGAGAGAATCGCCGTCACAAGCAACGAAGGCGCGTACCTGATAGGCATCATGCTGTCTGTGGATGTTATTGCGGCAGTAGTTTTGAATTTTCTGTACACTGCAACAGAAACCCCTCCGTATGTGTTCCGCCGAACGGAGGGGCACAATATGGACGTTGCTGATGTCTTTCAGCAAAGCCTATTTTTCTCTCTTGAAGGCGGACATCAAGGCGATCAGATTCTGGCTGGGTTTGGGTTGCTGGGCGCAGGTTTTAACGAAGTGATCGTACTCGGCCTTGGTGATCTTTTGCACTGCCGGAAACCTTCCCTCATCCGTAAGTGGCGCTGCCATAATGACCTCTTCTCCAGCGTTAGTCGGCTCTAACACAAGCCATAACGCACTGTAGCCGCCCGATTAAGCCTTGGGTCCAAAGCAGGAAAACGCCTTTCATAGAACAGCGAATCCTATGAATAGCGTGACATCCTTTACATTCAATGTCAACGAAAATGGCGCGGCAGCCGGCTTCAGCCGCCCACGATCTCCGCGGCGGTCTTCAGCGCGGCGGCGGCGGCCTGGTCCATGTTGTAGTAGCGGTACTGCGCCAGGCGCCCGACAAAGACGACATTCGTCTCGCTCGCGGCCAGCTCGCGGTAACGCTGGTAGAGTTCCTGGTTGGCCGAACGCGGCACCGGGTAATAGGGATCGCCCTCGTCGGTGGGAAACTCCTTCACAATCGACGTACCCGTGTGCCGCTGGCCGGTGATCTGCTTGAACTCGGTGATGCGCGTGTAGTCGTGGTCGTTGGGGAAGTTGACGGTGGCCGCGGGCTGGAACTGCTCGACGCCGGGCAGGTGCTGATGTTCGAAGCGGATCGAGCGGTAGGGCAGCCTGCCCAGCCGGAAGCCGAAGTACTCGTCGATGCGGCCGGTAAATACCGTGAGCCCTGCGCCAATGCGTTCGCGAACAGTGGCGAAATCCACGCCGGTTTCCACGCGAATGCGGGGATGCGCGAGCAGGCGCTCGAAAAGGCGGGTGTAGCCCTCGGCGGGCATGGCCTGGCGCTTGTCGGTAAAGTAGCGGTCGTCGCGATTGGTGCGCGTGGGGATGCGCGCCAGCACGCTGGAGCTGAGTTCGCTGAGTTCCAGGCCCCACTGCTTGCGGGTGTAGCCGCGGAAGAACTTATCGCAGAGATCGCGGCCCACGGCGTTCAGCACCACGTCCTCGCTGGTAAGAACCGGGCTGCGATGCTCGCGGACGCCGGCCAGAAATCGCTCGACACCGGCCTCGTCGAGATTCAAGCCGTAGAGCTGGTTGATGGTCCGCTGATTGATGGGCAGCGGATAGAGCTGGCCGTCAAGCGAGGCCAGAACGCGATGCTCGTAGGGCCGCCACTCGGTAAAGCGCGAGAGGTATTCGAAGACCGCATCGGAGTTGGTGTGAAAGAGATGTGGGCCGTAGCGATGCACCAGCACGCCGTGGCTGTCTGGGTGGTCGAAAGCATTGCCCGCGAGGTGATCGCGCCGGTCGATGACCAGCACCTCGCGGCCGGCACTGGCCAGCCGTTCGGCGATGACCGCGCCGGCAAAACCGGCTCCGACGACCAAGGTATCAACAGTCATGGGTCTCCAGTGGACAGTGGACAGTTCTCAGTTCTCAGTCGAAAAACTGGGATTTTCGGGAAATCTTGATGAAAACATCCCTCAGGGGCTAAAGCCCAGGCCAATTTTGTTCCATTTGCGGCACGAATAAATTCGTGCCCTTTCAAAACATGGACTTAATTAGATGTTTCTGAAAGTCCATGCTGTCCACTGATAACTGATAACTGATAACTGACTACTGACGGCTGAAAGCTGATAGCTAATAACTGATAACTGACAGCTGAAAGCTGATGGCTGTTATTACGGCAGCGGCCGGTCGGTCCACAGGCTCTTACCGGCGAGAGCCTGGACGAAGATCAGACGCCCGGCCAGCAGTTGCTCGGCTTTATAGCGATCGTTGTAATTGTCGCTATCGGCGAAGAGCCACTTGCGCTCGCCGCTTCCCCACATCTTGCTGAGCTGGTCTTCCGTGAGGAAGATGTCGGGCGAGTCGGGATAGCAGGAGCCCCACAGCAGCGTCGAACCTTCGCCGAATTGTCCGCAGCGGTGGAGCACCAGCAGAGCCGGCCTGCCGCGGAAAAACTTGTGCGTATAAAAGACGATGGAAGAGGCAAAGGTCTGGTCGCCGTAGATGATGAAGGTGTCGCTGGGCGAGCCTTTGGCCATGATGGTGTCGGCCATCTGCTTGGAGCCTAGCATGGGATCGAAGCGGGCAAAGGCGATGTGCGCTGCGATGAGGAAGACGGCCGAGGTCAGCGCGACGCTGACGGTGGCGGCAATCTGCTTTCGCTTGAGGCGTAGCACCAGGCCCACGGCCGGACCAATGAGCAGGGCAACGGCAGCCAGGGCGGCAGGCAGGCGCAGCGCGGCAAACGAAGCGCCGGTGAGGTCGAAAAAGTGCGACATGGAGAGCTCATAATTACCCACGCCGCGACGAGCCAACAGGGTGCCGATGTCGGCGACAAAGGGAAGATGGCGCGACTCCCACAGTCCCCAGCCCAGGACCGCGGTGGAGAGCACGCCCACCACCGTGAAGACGGCCTGCGCTCCGGTGAGCCATGCGGTTGAAAGCAGCGAGTGGCTGTTCTCCGGGCTGTCGGCCGAAGTCCAATCCGCGCCGCGATTCTCCTCGATTCCCGCCACTACGCCGGCGATAAGAATGAAGAGCGGTGTCCATACCGGGAAGGTGTAGTATTCCTGGTTGGTTGAGATCGAAAAGAAGATCAGGGTCCAGGCCGTGAAGAGGCTCAGCAGCCAGATGGTGCGCGCGCGGAACTTGAGCTGAGAAAGATGGCCGGCCACATCGGCGCGGATAGTCGAATCCAGGAAAAAGTCCACCGCCTGACCGGAGTCGTGGCGCAGGTACTGCTTCCAATGGCGGCGAGTCTTCCAGGCCACGGCGATCAAGGCAGGCAGAAAGAGGCTCCACGGGAAGAGCCAGACCAGGTGCAGCAGCCAATAGGCGGCAAAGGGCAGCTTGCTGTAGTCGTGCGGATAGCGCTGGCCGAAGAAGCGCAGCACATGTTCATTGATGAAGTAGAAGTAGAAGAAGCCGTGCACGTTGCCGAAGGAGGGGTGGTTGCCGATGGGGTGGCCCTGATCGGGATTGGCCAAGCCGCAGAGAATGTGCCAGGGCGCGGCGATAGCCAGAAAGAGCAGCGGCCCGGTGACCGGCTTCAAAGCGCGCCAGCGCCGCCACAGGCCGGAAAGAATCAGGTAGGGAATGGCCGCGCCGATAAAGAAGGTTGGCGCGATCAGCCCTTTGGTCAGCACTGCCAGCGCCAGCACCGCCCACATCCAGTAAAAACACGCTCCCCGGCCCGGCTCGAAGCCGGTCAGCAGGCAGTAAAGCGCAATCAGTAGAAACAGGCTCAGTTGCGCCTCGGGAATGATGAAGCGGGTAAACAGGAAGGGGCCGACCGCGGTCAGCACGCCCAGCCCGGCGTAAAGCCCGGCGCGAGGGCCCCATGCTCGCCGTGCCCACAGCCACGCCATCCAAGCCAGACCCAGCATGGCCAGCGCATTGGGCAGGTGCGAGGCAAAGACATTCTGGCCGAAGACCTTGTAGAGCGCGCCGGAGATCCAGTAAGGCAGCGGCGGCTTCTCGATGTAGCGGATGCCGTTCACCTTGGCGGTGATCCAGTCGCTGCTCTCGGAGAAGTGCTGCGCGGCCTCGGCGTGGGATGAGTCCACGTCGTCCATCAGCGGCGGGTTGAAGAGGGAGCCAATCTGCACGGCGGCAAAGATCGCCGCAAAAAGCAGCCACACAGCCAGCGTCGAGGGCTCGGCTTGCGGGCGAGTTTGCGTTAAAGCTTGAGTTTTCATTGCTGGAATACCATTCCAAACAGGATAACAGCCGCGTGGATGGGATGGCGGAAGGGGGCGGAAATCGAACGTGGACAAACAGGCATACCTTGAGTACGATAAAAAGTATGACAATGCAAGCGACAGCACGCAAGATGAAAAGAAGCTTTACCCTGACGCCGGAGTCCGTGGCGTTTGTTGCGGATACGCGGCAGAAGCGGCGCGCGGGTTCCGACTCAGAGGCACTGGACCTGCTGCTGCGCGAAGCGAGGCTGGAAGTCAAGCGGCAAGAGCTCGAGGCCAGCATCACGGCATACTACGACTCGATCTCCGATGAGGAGCGCAAAGAACAAGCCGACTGGGCTGAAAATACCGCCCCGAATATGTGGCTTGAGGTTCCGGAATGAGTGCGCCGGAGCGGCGCTATCCTCTGCGCGGTGAGATTTGGTGGACGCATTTTTCCCCCGATCAGCCAGGGAAGAATCGGCCGGCCATTATTGTCTCCCACAATGGACGCAACTCTCATCCTCGCGCGGATACCGTGCTGGCGATCCCCCTCTCCACCTCGATTCACAAACCCGGGCCCGCCCACCTGCTGCTACGAGCTGGAGAAACCGGCCTGCGCGAGGACAGTGTCGCCTGGGCCGAGAACATAGGCGTGGTGGCAAAGGAACAACTGATAGAGCTCGTCGCCGGGCATCGGCCGCTGACGAATGCGCAGATTTGCCGTCTGGCCGGAATGGTGCGAATGGCGATGGGGTGCGTGGAGTAGTGTCTTGGGAACCGCTTGGATGGGTGAGGCTTAACACATAGCCGCGCGGTAGATTGCGCCGCATCGATGGAGATTCAGGGTACTCCGGCAACTTGACCGCGCTCAGGGGTGATTCGCCGGTACAACTGTAACTCTTCTGCAACCGCGCACGGCATTGCAGATGTACACTGCGTCAGCGGATGCAAGGTCTTCCAGGTGCAATACTCTTTCCGCGGCTGCGGGCTTGGTTTCCAACAGATGCCGCCGATAAATCCCCGGCAGCAATCCGCACTCCACCGGAGGCGTGAACCATTGGCCGTCTTTTTCGATGAACACGTTACTGATGGCGCCCTCGGTCACCTTGCTGCGTTCATTCAGAAATAGAACCTCGTCCTCGCCGCGCCGCAGCGCCTCTTCGTATAGCCGGTCGTAAAGCTGGCGGCGGGTCGTCTTATGCCGCAGGAAGCGATCGCTCGAAGAAACTCGAATCGTGGAAATCGTAACGGTCCCCGAGCCTGTTTGTTCCGCCACTGGGGTGTGCGTGATCTTCACCGCGCCGGAGCGCTCCAGAAGAACTCGAACCTTTGTCCGCGCGCCGCATGCAAGTCGCTTGCCCACATCTTCCAATGCTTCAAAGATGGATGTGCGATTGAAGTTGAATCCAAAATACGCTGCCGATGATTCCATCCGCTCCAGGTGCAGCGGCAAGAAACTGTAACCATCGTTCCAAAGAATACTTTCCAGCAATTGGAAGGTCTCTTCGCGGCGGG
>PLPA01000050.1 GCA_003159355.1 Acidobacteriaceae bacterium
TTCTGCGTGACGCCGGGGTAGACTGTCTCGTGCGCAAAGCCGACGATGCCGAAGACCTCATAGTGTCCCCAGCCCGGATCGAAGGCGGCCTTCACAATCATATCGGGCGCTTCGTTGAAGGAGATGTTGGCGATGTTGCTGTTGGCGTAGACGGTGTTGTAATTCCGAACGTAGTCGTAGACCGTGTTGCCGGCGCTGTCCTTGGTATTCACGCCGGTATAGCTTTGGACGTAGGTGGTCGCGCCGCTCAAGCCGCTGATGGCCGCGTTGTAATTGCCGCCGTTGGCGCCGGCTGAGCCCAGGATCGCATAGGGCGTGTTGCCCGCCAGCGCAGCCGAGTAGAGCAGTTGCGGATTCTCAGCGGCAATGCCGAAGGCTACATGGTCGAAGGTCTTCGTCACGCGGAAGCCGTACTGACGAGTCCACACGAAGCCCGCGACGTAGTTCGGGTCTATCGTCTGCGGCGTCATGATGTCGCCGGAGAGATTCGAGATGCCCTTCTTGTCTTCGGTGGCCAGCGACCACAACTGGCCGCCCGTGAAGGCCCAATGGTTGTTGGTCTCAGCCTGCGCCCAAAGCACGCGCTGGCGCAGGACGTAGCTGTTGGATTGGTTGTTGTTGGAGGTGATGCCGGTACCCAGCCAGTCTGCCTCGTAGTAGCCGCGCAGAGTGCCCCAGTTGGTCTTGCCCTCGGCCATCAGTGTGGCGCGCGATTGGCGGGCCGAGCCATAGAACTCGCTGAGCGAATAAGCGTCGGCGCCCTCGTAAGGAATCGCACTGAAAGCGGTGGGAATGTCGCCGCCGGTAGCCTTGGAGCGATAGACAGTTTCACCCGCCAGGTACCCGCCCGGCGTCAGGGTAATGCCCTTGTAACGCAGAGCTTTGGGGTTTTCGAAGTCCTTCTTGATCTTGGCTGTCTCGTCGGAGACCGTGGTGGCCAGCGACGCCTGATTGCCCTTGAGGTCGGTGACAGAGGATTGCAGTGTGGTGACAGCAGCGGTGTTGTCGGTTACCGTCTGCTGCTGGGCTTCGGCCGCTGCTTGTGCCTTGGCGGCGGAGGCCTGGGCTGCGGCTGCCGTCTGCTGGGCCTGCTTCAACTGCTCGTCCTTCACAGCTAGATCGGTCTTGAGGTCGTTGATCTGGCCTTCCAGATCGTGGCGCAGTTCCTGAATCTGATCTGTCACGGAAGGTTCGGCAGGCGCACGGAGCTTTCTGACTTCCACGGGAGCGGGCGCTTTAGTCTTCCTGGTTGCAACGTGCTTCTTCACCGGCGGTTGAGTGTCACTTGACTGTCCATAGGAAGCAACAACGCAGACTGCCAGCATTGCCGCGGCGGCGATCTTGAATTTGAAGTTCATGGGGCCTCTCATTTTTCCTTTCAATTCGGTTTGAATCATGGCTTCGCTCGTTTGGCGGATAGAATCCCAACGGGTTTAAGGGGACGTACTTCGACGGCCAGGAATGTGATTCCGCGCAAGCTGAGCTTTCCTGACCGCTTTCGTATTTAAGACTCGCAGATAATTATGAATATTTGACGAATTCATCCATTTTTAACAAAGTTATCACCTGTATTCACAGTTAAGACAGGGCTATAAATTAACCTCCTTTTAACAAAGAAAGTCATCTTGATTTGATAAATGCATGGCCTGGTTCGAGTGCCTGGGGATTCTCTAATTAAGTCGATGTTTTGAAAGGGCACGGCTTTAGCCGTGCCGCAAACGTCGCAAGAACAACGTGGGCTTTAGCCCCTGAGGGAATGTCGGATCGCAGTAAGCACTTGTTCATAGCTTCCCTAGGGGCGAAGCGTTTGAGTCAGATCCACGGGCAAGGCATTGTCCTGGCCCGCGCTGAGCAGGTTAGCCAGCAGCCGATAACTTCCCGGCACTAACTCCGGCAGCTGGCGATAAAGCGCATAGGCGAGATAAATGTAAGTCCCCTTGCCGGGATGCGCCACCAGCAGGCCGCCGCGCTGCGGAGATTGGCCCGGATCGGCGGTCTCGGTCAGCGGGGTGTAACTCGCGTCCCAGCTATCGAGGAAGGAGTGGCCGCGCTCCTCGACCCAGCCGTCNNAAATCCGCGGCTCCGATCTCATTCGGCCAGCGCAGCAGGAAGTTAGCCGGCTCCAGCAGCTTCACCGGCGCCGTCTCGTCCACCACGCGCTCCGCCATGCGGCCCATCGACAGCGGAAACGGGGCAGGGAAGTTGCCGCTCTGGTACTGGACAATCAGCGTTCCGCCGCGTCGGACAAACTCGTCGAGGCGCGGCTGAGCGGCGGCGAGTTCAGGGCGCGCGGAGTAGGCGCGAATGCCGATGACGATCACGTTCCAGGCGGAGAGATCGGCGGTGGTCAGCTCGGCGGCGGTGAGCAGGTGCGGCGCAACGCCCAGGCCTTCGATGGCCTCCGGAACCCGGTCGCCAGTGCCCATCACGTAGCCGATGCGCAGTCCCGGCGCCAGCTTCACGTCGATCTTGCGGGTCTTCAACTGGGCGGGCTTGTAGAGGTTATAGGGGCGCAAGCCGGGGTAGCCTATGCTCTGCCAGCCGGTAGTGTAGGTTAGCGTGGTTGGCGGAGTTAGCGTGGGCGTTTGGCTGTTTGAAGTTGCGTGGACGATAGCGTTGATCGTGTATGCGCCAGTCATAGCGCCATCCGTTGTGACGGAAAAGAGAATTGGTTCGGTGTCTCCGGCGCTTTCCAAATGAAACTTCGCTTCTGCTGGTTCGGAGCGCCAGCCGGCGGGCAAGTTGAGCGTGACAGTGCCTTCGGCGGCGGCCTGCGCATGGACGGTGACGCGCACCGGCAGGGCGCTGCCGTCGAGCGGAAGAATGCGCGCCTCGGGGTCGATGCGGAGGCCGATCGCGGGCGTGACGACCAGCGGCTCATAAACGCCGCCAGCGATAGGAATACGCTGCATCGTTTGCACCACCTGGCCGATGCGGATAGGCAGACCATCGAAGGTGAACTCGGCCCAGGCCGCGAGCGGATAAGGCGCAAAGGAGCGCAGTCGGTACTCGGGCTGGGTGAGGTCGTAGTACGGCTGCTCGATGCTGGGGCGCGAGAAATAGGGCTGGGTGGGTTCGGCGTTGTTGGCTGCATGAACGCGGAAGATCGAATCGGCGACCGGAGCTGCCGGATCGCTGGGGCCGCTGGCCAACTCGCTTTTCCAGGGGGTTCCGCCGCGGCTCTCCAGCCAGACGCGGTTCAACGGAACTTCATTGGTGACTCGCGAGGTGTGTATACGCACACGGAAGTCTTCGCCGGGCGTGACGCTGCGTGGTGTCTCGTCGGCAGAGCTTCCCCTGCCTCCGAAGCTTGGCTGATTTTCTGCCTTGGTGGTGAAGGCGATCAGGTCGAGGCCGAGCAATTCCTTGAACGCGGATTGAAATTGATTGATCTTGGCGTCGAGTTCGAAGAGCAGGGAGGCTTTGGCCGCTGCGTCTAAGTTGCTCACAGCCAATTTTTCACGCAGATTTAGAGCCTGTTTATAAATCGGCGCGAGTTTGCGGGCAAGGTTGATTTCTCGGATGCTGGAAAAATCACCATCAGGGGCTAAAGCCCAATCTTCCTTATGCAGCGCTTGCGGCACGACTGAACAGGCTGCGGAAAAACTCAATTCGGAGGGAGACGGGGGTTTTAACCCCCGTGTAAAGCCATTAGAATCAGTCGTGGCTTTAGCCACGGAGGGACGATTTTCGCACATATTACCCGGAATCAGGGGTTTTTCCGCAGCCTGTGAAGTCGTGCCCTGATACAAGGCATTACTAGATTGCCTTGCGTCGGCATCAATCTTGTGCAGACCAGTAGTGAGCCATTCGGGAGGATTGTTCTTCACAAGAGCCGCCAGCCCGGCGATGCTGGTTTCGATATTGACCTTGCTGTTGTGGAAGAGGTCGTCGTTCTTTGTGGCCGTCCCCAGCTTGGCTGCGGCTTGCGGTGTCACGGCCCACAGGTGATAGCTGGTCGTCGCCGGGCCGCTCAGCGCCGGATTCGCGCCCCCGTTCTGCGACTTCTGCTCACCCCAGCCCTGACGCGCAATCTGCACAGAGCTGCGGCCCAGCACCGGGTCCAGCGTGCCAACCTGGATCGTCACATCCGCCGAGAGCGCGCCTTCGCTCCATTCGCCGGTCACGTAATTCTTGAAGCGCGCCGGCGCCCATTTGCCGGTGGCGTAGTCGAAGATGCCCTTCTCGGTGATGGGCGCAAAGGGGACCATCGAGTAGACGGCCAGCGGCTGCCAGGGCTGCAAGCCGTCTTTAAGCTGGTCTGGAAAGACGGTTGGATCGGCTGCGGCTTTGAAGGCCTCTTGTGCGATCTCGCCGGAGACCTGGTGGTGGCCGTGGCCGTCGCTGACCCCGCCGACAAAGGTAGAGACGATCAGCTGCGGGCGCTCGCGGCGGACGGCCAGCACGGCGTCGTAGAGCACGCGGTCGTGGCTCCATTTGGCAAAGGATTCTTCCTGAGTCTTGGAGAAGCCGAAGTCCGCCTCCGTGCCCCAAAGCTGCTTGACGCCGTAGAACTCATCGGCGCGCAGCAGTTCGTTGGTGCGCATGAGGCCGAGCGCGTCGTCGGCGTCGGCGGAGATGGCGTTCTGGCCGCCCTCGCCGCGATTCAGCGTCAGCAGCGTCACGCGCGCGCCCAGGCCGCGCGAAAGCCAGGTCAGCAGCGGGCCGTCCTCGTCGTCGGGATGGGCGACGATCATCATCACGCTGGCGGTGGTTCCGAGCCGTCGCAGCGATTGTTCCAGAGCCGCCGCGCCCCGGTCTTCGGGCAAGGGGAGGGCGATCTCGCTGGGCTCGGGGAGAGGAATGGAAGCCAACTGGGACGCTGGTTTTGCCACTGGCTGCGCGGCCTGCTGCGCCATCAGGGGCAACGCGCCCGCTGCCATCAGACTCGCAAGAGCCGCGAATACGACTGCACGAATTGCTTGCTCGATTCGAATCATACCTGTCGCCAGTGTACAATCCGGGGAGCGAAAGAGCCTCATGCCCCTGGCCTCCTCCAACTCCGCCGCCCCCCTCCAGCGCCGCATCGGCCTGCGCTCGGCCGTGGCTTTCAACATGCTGGAGATGATCGGCGTCGGCCCCTTCATCACGCTGCCGCTGGTGATTGCCGCGGCGGGTTACCGGCTCTCGATGTGGGCGTGGGTGCTGGGCGCGGTGATCGCGGTGGCCGATGGACTGGTCTGGGCCGAGTTGGGCGCCGCCTTCCCGCGCGCTGGCGGATCGTATGCTTTTCTGCGCGAGATTTACGGCCCGGAGCGCGCCGGAAACTGGCTCAGCTTTCTCTACGTCTGGCAGGTGAGCTTCACCGCGCCGCTCGCCATCGCCTCGGGCTGCATCGGCCTGGCTAGCTTTCTGGCGTGGTTCTGGCCGGGGCTGGATCAAGCGCCCTTCGCCGCCTTGCCCGCGCTGCACGGTTCGAACTTCGCCGCTGCCGCAGCCTGCCTGCTGGTTACGGCGCTGCTCTATCGCAATTTGAGTTCTATTACGCGGCTGGCCTGGGTGCTCTTTGCCGGGGTGCTGGCGGCGATTGCCGGGGTGATCGTCTCCGGCTTTGCGATTGGCGGCGGCGGGCTGTTGCCCGCGTCGCCCGCCGTGCCGCTGAGCCTGACGCTGGGCGGGCTGGCGCAGGCCACGCTGCTGACGACGTACTGCTACTGGGGCTACTACAACATCTGCTTTCTGGGCGGCGAGGTGAAGAGGCCTGAGCGGACGATTCCGCGCGCCATTCTGCTCTCGGTGCTCTTTGTCTCGGCGTTCTATGTGGCGATGAATCTGGCCGCGCTGCCCGCTTTGCGAGAATCGATGCGCGACGCGGCTGCGCACGCCAGCGCGGGCGCTGCGGTTCGCTTGCAACTGGTGGCCGACATTGCGCGCTCCGCCTTTGGCAGCGTGGCCGGGCGGCTGATGGCCGCGCTGATCATCTGGACGGCCTTTGCCTCGGTCTTCTCGCTGCTGCTCGGTTACTCGCGCGTGCCTTACGCCGCTGCCCGCGACGGCAACTACTTCCAATTTTTGGCCGCCGTGCATCCGCGCCACGGAATTCCGCACCGTTCGCTGTTGGCGCTGGGTGCGGTGGCCGCCTGCTTCTGCTTCTTTTCGCTGGCACAGGTGATTACGATGCTGGTGATCACGCGCATCCTGCTGCAATTCTTCCCGCAACAGGTGGGAGTAATGCTGCTCCGGGCACAGCGGCCGGAGCTGGCGCGACCGTTCAAAATGCCGCTTTATCCGCTCGCGCCGCTGGTGGCGATGGGAGGTTTTGTCTTCCTGCTGGTCAACCGCAGCCACGCGCTGGGGAGTCTGGCCTTAGCGGCGGGGATTGCCGTCTCCGGCACGCTGATCTATCTGATTCGCGCGCGGCGGCTGGGGCAGTGGCCGTTCGCGCATTCCTCATGAACGAAGCTGGTTCGCGGTTTCCCGCCTTTGCGCCCGATAAGAAGCGCAAGAATGGGAAACCTCAAACTGATTTCGGGCCGGATCAATAGTTGCTACTTCACGCGCACCTTAGGCTCGACTGAAAGTCCCGGCCTCAGCTCGTGGTTGGGGTCTTCGCCGGCCAGGTCGTTGAAGTCGATGCGCACCGGAACGCGCTGGACGACCTTGACGTAGTTGCCCGTCGCGTTCTCCGGCGGGAAGAGCGAGAGCACCGAGCCGGTCGCGCCGCCAATCTGCGTCACCTTGCCGTGGTACGTCTTGCCCGTCGAATCCACTTCGATCTCCACAGCCTGCCCGGCGGACATATGCCGCAGTTGCGTCTCCTTGANNAGTTTGGCCATGTCGAGCTGCGCCTGGGCTTGCTGCACCTGCGCCTCGGCCTGCTTGGCGCGGGCACTCTGCGCCACCACCTGCTCGGGCCCGGTCTGGGCGTACTTCAAGCCGGCCTGAGCCTGCGCCTCGCGCTCCATGGCTACTTTCACACCATCGACGGCAGCCTGCTCGTTGGCGCGGGCGTCGGCCACGGCGGCCTTGGTTGCGTCGGCGGCGGCCACGGCGGCGTCAAATTGCTGCTTGCTGATGACGTCTTTTTCCACCAGCGGCTTGTAGCGCTCCAGATCGGCCTGCGCCTTGGTGAAGTTGGCCTGGGCCTGGGTCACGCGGGCGTGCGCGGCATCCAGTTGCTTCTCCGCCTGCCCCACGCCGGCCTGCGAACCGCTCACATTCGCGTCCGCCGAGCGCAGATTGCTGCCGGTGTTGACGGTGGTGATGGGCACATTCACGTTGGCCGCCGCGGCGTTGGCCTGGGCGCTGGCCAGAGCCGCCTCGGCGTTCTCGACGGCAACCTTGTAGTCCGAGGGGTCCAGCTCGGCGATCACGTCGCCCGCCTTCACCAACTGGTTCTCCTCGACGTAGACCTTGGCGACCTGGCCCGCCACGCGCGCGCTCACCTGGATTAGGTGGCCGTTGATCTGCGCGTCGTCGGTGTCCTCGGTATAGGTGGAATGCCACCAGAGCCCGGCGGCAACCAGCACGAGGAGCGCAACCACGACAGCGATGATGACTCTGCGGCGGGTGTTCGGTTGCGCGATCTCGTCGCCCTCGTCAGGATCGATTTGCGTTGGTGTTGGAGTAAAATCCGCCACGTCTACTTTCCTCCCAGATAATTCTTGTAGTTCTCGCCCGCTCCCAGCGCGCGCGCCAGGCTGAGCTTGGCCACATTGTGCCGGTAGAGGCTGGTCACGTATTGATCGTTGGCCTGGGCCACGGACTGTTGCGCCTGGCTGACAGCCAGGTTGTCGCTGACGCCGTTGGCGTAGCGCTGCTGCGCCTCGCTGAGCGCCTCGCCCGCCAGGGCAACACTCGATTTGGCCACCTCGACCTGCTTTTGCGCCGAGGCAATGTCCAGCAGCGCGTCGCGCACATCGGCGTCCACCTGAGCGTTTTTGTCGCTGAGTTTAGCTTGCGCGGTGTCCAGTTGCGCCTGCGCCACCTGCGCCTCGCCGCGCAGCCCGTATTCTTTGAAGAGCGGAACGCTCAGCGTGCCAGCGGCGTCGCCGGTGCCGTGCGAGTGCGACAGCGTCGTGCCAATGTCGCCGTAGTCGCCATTGAAGGTGAGCGTGGGCAGCCGGTTAGCGGTCGCCGCCTTGCGCTGCTGCTCAGCCGCCTGGGTTTGCTCCACCATCGCGGCTAAATCTTTTCGGTTGGCGTGGGCCTCGCGAATGGCCTTCTCCACGTCAATCTGGTCGAAGGCCGCGTAAGGCGCCTTGTCGGCCAGAGTGAAGCTCTGCGCCAAAGGAAGCCCAATCGCCCGCGCCAAGGCCAGCTTGTCCTTCTCCAGAGCGTTCTTTGCCACGATCAACTGCTGATCCAGAGATTGTGAGTCCACGCGGGCGCGCAACTCATCCAGCAGCGGCGCGGTTCCGGCTTTGTGATTGTCAGCCGCCTGGTTGAGAGAAATTTTGGCCGTGGCGACTTGTGCTTCCACGCTGGCCACTTGGGTCTCATCGGCCAGCGCCAGCAGGTAGGCGTTGCCCACCACCAGCACCACCATCTCGCGCGCGTCCTGGGCGGACAATTGCGCGGCGGCAAAGTTGTGCCGCGCGGCCTGATAGTGGCGCAGCGAAGCCACATCGATCAGCGACCACGTCAGCGAGGCCCGCACATCGGTAAATCCAAAAGGTCCGATGACAGTGGGGAAGCCGGGAATGCGCAACCCCTCGGCGGCCAAGTCCACCTGCATCACGGATTCCTTGGCGCTGCCGTCCACCGAGGGCAGCAGGGCTTGCAACTGGCTCAGCCGTTCGCCGCGCGCCTCGGCCGTCTGCGTGCCGCTCAGGATCACGCCCAGGTTGGTCTTCAGGCCTCTCTGGATGGCGTCGTCGAGCGTGAGCGCGACAGGCTGCGCCGAGATCTCGCCCGTAACCACGCTGCCTTGGAAGGGAGACGAGGCCGGCGAGACTGACTGGCTGGGCGGCGCCTGTGCGGCCAGCCCGCAAGCAAGCAGCCCCGCGAGGCTCAGCGCCAGGGCACAGGCTACGCTACGGTTCGAGTTGTTGCTAGATGCAATGGAGGACATCAAGGTCGTTCGACTCTCAGCGAAGAACTGCGGCCCGGAATCTTCGCCCCACAACGGATGCGATTGACCGGCGGCAGCTTCGTATCTATAGTGTATCGAACAAGAGGGGTGGGCGTCTGGACTCCGCCGCAAACACTTGACCCGATTGGGAAGCCAGGGCCTGTCCCGTCCCATTTACGAATACGGAGAGGAAAGGAGGTCGCGGAGGCATTGCATGCGGCTGAATTCGGGTTCGTGGTCTTCCTGTTCCCTATTCCCTATTCCCTATTCCCTATTCCCTGTTTCTCAGCAGTTGCGAGGCCAGCGAGCAGAGTCCCTGGCGGAAGACCTCGCGCGCCGCCTCCGGGGTCCATGCGGCGGCTTGCGGCCCGCCGTGCGCCTTCAGCAGCGCGGCTGTCTCGGCGGCGTTGAAGCCGGCCACCGCGCGCAGCACGAAGACGGTGCGCATCCATGCGGGCAGGCCTTCCAGCCACTCCCTCACCCGGTCGCGCTCCGGCCCGGCGATCATACCTTCCAGCTCCTCGCTCGAGATGCCCGCCGAGGCCAGGTCGTCCTCCTCGATGCAGACAGAAGCCGTCGTCAAGCCCTCAGGCGCGGCCAGGCTGCCGGGGTCGCGCTGGGCCAGCAGCTCCAATGCCGCGGCGCCCAGCGCCCGCCGGCTGCTCTGCCGCGCCACCATCGGATCCTGGCAGACGGAGACCTCCGCGCTGGCTACCGCCGCCTCCACCAGCCGCATGCTCTGCTCGCCTTCGCCCACCAGCATCGAGGCCAGGCTGTAGAGCCCCGCGGCAACCAGCTCGAAAACCTCCTCCATCCCCTCGAAGGCTGGAGAGCCATCCAGGATCGGCGGCAGCGAAGTCAAGTGGTCGTTTGTCCTGTCGTTCAATAAGGCGGATTCCTGGCGCATGAAGACGGCTCCTCTCTCAGTGTGAAGCAAGCTGCTCTTATCCTCAACCCGCCGGGTCACGCTGGTCAATGCGAAGCGATGATCGCAAATCCCGGAAAGCTCCAGCCATCCAAGCCTGGGTGCCCCATTCTTCGCGCTTTTTGCGAAGGGTGGGAGACCACGAACCCCATCCGGCCTCCAGCCATCCATGCCTGGGTGCCCCATCCATTCCGCGTTTTTTGCGGAATGGGTGGGAATCCTCGAGCCCAACCGGCCTCAATCCCTCCAACAAACAAACCAAACCCTCGGATGAATCGCCCGCGTTATCATGGATTCGTATGGCTTTTCCAATTAAAACCTGTGTCATTTGCTCCGAAGAGTTCGAGTTGAGGCCAGACAAACCCGGCTTCGCCAACCGCTGCCCCGCGTGCAGCGCCCCGGAGTCCGCCGAACCCACCGCCAAGGACCACCTCGATGCCGCCGCCCGCAAAGCCGAAAGCGAATTGAACGAGGAGAGGCGTAGAACCATTCGCGATATGCTCTACCGCAAAGAGAGCTGACGGCGCTCGCGCGTGTGCCCCAAATTTGCTGGGCGGCACTAAAATAAGTTTGCAGGAGAGTAACCGTCATGCGCCTTGCTGTTTTTACGCCGCTGTTGTCCCAGCTTCCGCTGGCCTCCGTTCTCGACAAACTCAAGCTGCTCGATATTGATACCGTCGAGCTGGCCACGGGCAACTATCCCGGCGACGCGCACTGCAAACTCTCCATGCTCGAGGACAGCGCCGCCCTCGCCGAGTTTCAAAAACTTCTGGCCGATCATGGCGCGTCGATCAGCGCACTCAGTTGCCACGGCAACGCGCTGCATCCCGACAAGGAACGCGCCCAGCACGACCGCGAGGTCAGCCGCAAGACCATCTTGCTGGCGGAAAAACTCAACATTCCCGTGGTTGTGGATTTCTCCGGCTGCCCCGGCGACTCGCCCCAATCGACCGCTCCCAACTGGGTCACCTGCCCCTGGCCTCCCGACTACCTCAAGGTGCTGGACTGGCAGTGGAATGAAGTGGTGACGCCTTACTGGATCGAGCACGGCAAGTTTGCCGCTGACCATGGCGTGAAGATCGCCATCGAGATGCATCCCGGCTTCGTGGTCTATAGCCCGGAGACGATGCTGCGGCTGCGCTCCATCGCCGGCCCCAGCGTCGGCGCCAACCTCGATCCCAGCCATCTCTTCTGGCAGGGCATCGATCCCATCGCCGCCATTCGCGTGCTCGGCGACGCTATCTTTTACGTTCATGCCAAGGACACGCAGCTCTACGCCGCCAATCTGCCGCGCACCGGCGTGCTCGACACCAAACCCTACACCGAGGAGCGCAATCGCGGCTGGATCTTCCGAACCTGCGGTTACGGGCACGGCGCTGAATGGTGGAGCGAGTTCATCTCCACGCTGCGTATGTTCGGCTACGACTACGTGCTCTCCATCGAGCATGAAGACAGCCTGCTCAGTGCCGAAGAAGGCCTGACCAAGGCGGCCAGCTTCCTTGGCGGTATTGTGATTCGCGAGCAGACCGGCGCTGCCTGGTGGGTCTGATGAAGCAACAAATGGTGAAACGATGAAACCAACTAAAGTGGCAATCTTCGGCACCGGCTTCATGGGCCGTGTTCATCTCGACGCGCTCAGGCGGCAGGAATCTGTCGAGATCGTGGCCATAGCAGGCAGGAATCTGGAAGTCGCGCGGAAGTTGGGCGCGGGCTTTGGCGTCTCGGCTATTACCGCCGACTATCGGGAGATTCTCCGCGATCCGGCCGTCGATGCGGTCCACATCCTCACCCCCAACGCGCTGCACTATTCGATGGCCAAAGAGGCGCTCGAAGCCGGCAAGCACGTGGTCTGCGAAAAGCCGCTGGCCACATCCGTCCGCGAGGCGCGGGAACTGGTTGCCCTGGCCGCGCAAACGGGGCTGCGCAACTGCGTCTGCCACAATCTGCGCTACTACCCCATGGTGCAGCAGTTGCGCCGCATGAGAGAGGCCGGCGAGTTGGGCGAGATTTTCTCCGTGCAGGGCGGATATTCGCAGGACTGGCTGCTCTACGACACGGACTGGAACTGGCGCATCGACTCGCAGGCTGGCGGCGCGTCGCGCTGCATGGCCGATATCGGCTCGCACTGGTTCGACATGGCCGAGCACGTCACCGGCCTGCGCGTCACCTCGCTGGTCGCCGACTTGCAGACCTTCCACGCAACCCGCAAGCAGCCCAAACACTCCGTTGAGAGCTTTGCCAACAAGCTTCTCGGCCCGGAAGATTACATTGTAACTCCGGTAAGCACAGAAGATTTCGGCACTGTCCTGTTTCACATGGGCGCGCGCGCGCGTGGAAGCGTGGTCGCCAGCCAGGTCTCCGCGGGACGCAAAAACCGGCTGCACATTGAAGTCTACGGCAGCAAGGCCGGGGCGGCATGGGATCAGGAACGCCCCAATGAACTCTGGATCGGCCACCGCGATACAGGCAACCAAATCATTCTCAAAGACCCGGCGCTGCTCACCCCCGAAGCGCGCGCCTACGCCGACCTGCCCGGCGGCCACACGGAAGGCTACGACGACGCATTCAAGCAGCTATTCCGCCGCTTTTACGCCTCCATCGCCACGCCCGGCCTCACTCCGGAATATCCGCAGTTCGCCGACGGACTGCGCCAGTTGGTGATCCTTGATGCCGAGCTGGAGAGCCATCGAACGCGCGGCTGGATCGACGTTCCCGCGCTCGATTGATCTGGCCCATACATACTGGGTGCTCCACCCTCGCGGCGCTTATGTTTTTTAAAGCTAGTGTCCTGAGTCTGAAGTTTGTGCACAAAATGAATTGTCATCCTGAGCGAAGCGTTCTTCAGCGGAGCCGAAGGACCTGCTTTTCCGTCTCTTGAGCCCTACTACGAACTTCTGACTCACTACACCAGGTTGTACCCCGGCCTGCCTTCTGTCCACAATCGCGGTCAATGGGCGGTCTGGCTCGTATGCAAATCCCGCAGCGGCGGGTCGAACGGCCGCCGCTCCAGCCACAGTCCGCCCTGACCCCTGATCCCTGACCCCTGATCCCTGACCCCTGATCCCTATTCCCTGTTTCACCAAAAAGCTGTAGACTGCCAACACGGCACGAAACGGACTTCATGGCAAGAACTACGCAGAAACAAAAGCTCTTCAATGGTCGGGACCACTCCTGGATGGAGTTCAACCGGCGTGTGCTTGAAGAGGCCGAGGATCCCACCAATCCGCTGCTGGAGCGGGTCAAGTTCCTCGCCATCACCGCCTCCAACCTCGACGAGTACGTGGAAATCCGCCAGGCCGGCCTCTTGCAGCGCATCGAGGACGGCTACCGCGAACCGGGCTACGACGGCCTGCGCCCCGACGAATCCCTCTCCGCGCTGACCGCCGAAATTCACAGCTTTGTGGACGCGCAGTACCGCTGCTGGAACGAACACCTGCTGCCAGATCTGCGCCAGCAGGGCGTGCGGCTGCTGGAGTGGGAGGAGCTGGACGCCGAGGCCCGCGACTTTGCCCAGGAGTACTTTCAGCGCGAAGTGGACCCGCTGCTGACGCCCATCTCCATCGATCCGGCCCACCCCTTTCCGCGCGTGCTGAACATGGCGCTCTGCCTGGCGCTGTTGCTGCGGCTCAAGCGGCGCAGCTCCGGCCCNNGTGCTGGCCCGCGCCGCCTTCCGCGTCACCCGCAACTCGAATTTGTATTTCGAGGAGGAAGAAGCGCGCTCGCTGCTGGAGACCATTCGCGTCGAGCTGCACAACCGCCGCAAGGGCGACGCCGTGCGCCTGGAGATCGAGACCGGCGCCGATCCCGAGATCGTCGAGCGTCTGCGCGTCAACTTCGAGCTGGACGAGGATCAGGTCTTTCGCGGCGACGGCCCGGTGAACCTCTCGCGGCTGATGTTCTTCTATGGCGATGTGCAGCGGCCCGACCTCAAGTTCCCGGTCTTCACGCCCAGGCCCTTCAAGTTGGGCCGCAAATCCGCCACCATCTTCGACGAGCTGCGCCAGCACGACGTGCTCTTTCATCATCCCTATGATTCGTATGATCCGGTCGTCGATTTCATTCAGCAGGGCGCGGAAGACCCCGCCGTGGTCAGCATGAAGCAGACGCTCTATCGCACCAGTCACGACTCGCCCGTCTTCCAGGCGCTGATCGAGGCCGCCACCACCAAGGAGACCACGCTTGTGGTCGAGCTGATGGCCCGCTTCGACGAGGCCTCGAATATCCGCTGGGCGCGCAGCATGGAGGACGCCGGCGTGCAGGTCTTCCACGGCGTCGTTGGCCTCAAGACGCATTGCAAGCTGGCCATGCTCGTCCGCCGCGACGAGGATGGCGTCACCCGCCGCTACTGCCACCTGGGCACCGGCAACTACAACCCCGTCACCGCCCGCTTCTACACCGACCTCAGCCTGCTCACCTGCAATCCGCGGATGACCGAGCGCGTGCACATGGTCTTCAACTACCTCACCGCCCACGCCGAGATCGACGACTATCGCCCGCTGCTCGTCGCGCCGCTGACCATGGCCGAGAGCTTCCTCGGTCTCATCCGCCGCGAGCAGGAGCACGCCCAGGCCGGACGCCCCGCCCACATCGTCGCCAAGATGAATGCGCTGCTTGAGCCTTCGGTGATTGAGGCGCTCTACAAAGCCTCGCAGGCCGGCGTCGAGATCGACCTGATCGTCCGCGGCCTCTCCATTCTGCGCCCTGGAGTGAAGGGCCTCTCGGAGCGCATTCGCGTCCGCTCCATCGTCGGCCGTTTTCTGGAGCATTCGCGCATCTTCCACTTCGCCAACGGCGGCAACGACGAAATCTATCTCGGTTCGGCCGACTGGATGCCGCGCAACCTCTTCGAGCGCTGCGAGGTAGCCTTCCCGGTCCGCGATCCGGCGGCTCTGGCCCGCATCCACGACGAGATTCTGCCCGCTTACCTTGCTGACAATGTAAAGGCCCGCCTCCAGCAGCCCGACGGCAGCTACCTGCGCGCCAGCAAGCTGCTCAAGGACGCCAAGCCCTTCGCCAGTCAGGAGTTTCTCATGCAGTTGGCCGAGGGCAAGGCGGAACTGAGCGCCCTCCCCAGGCCCGCCGGCAAGCCGCCGGCAAAGAAGGCCACCGCCGCTGATTGAATGTATTTCATTGAGTAGCTCGACTTGCTGCGAAGAATTACGCCAGCAATGAACCCGCGAACTTGCTAACTTGCTATCACCGCGAAGCGGTGGCTAACTTGCTAACTGGTTAACCAGTCCTGTTTATGAGAAGTCAGAGTGTTGACGCTTTTTCGGAAGTCAGATGACAGTCGTGCCGCCTGTTGCGCGGACGTCACCCGCTGCCCAACTCTGCGTGCCCAGGCTCTGGCAGGAGAGGCTTGCGATCTGCGCGGCGCGGCGCAGTGCCGGCTCAAATCCATCCCCCGATGCGAAGTAATACGCGAAGGCCCCGTGCAGCACGTCTCCCGCGCCCAGCGTATCCGCCGCGTCGATCCGCGCGACCTCAATCTCGAAGCGGCGTCCGCGCTCCCAGCCGAGGATAGGCCTTGCGCCGCGTGTAAGTGCGATGCAGGCAACGCCCCTCGCCGCAAACCAGTCGAAGAGCGATTCCGGATCGGCGGCTATGCCGGGAACGGCAAAACGCTCGCTGCAAATCGCGACGGAGAGCAGGGGAGCCACTTCCGCAGTTCCCGGCTTCCAACTGCCCCCGTCCAGGCAGATCGCTGCTCCCGCAGCTTTGCAGGCGGCGAGCAGCGGTAAAGTCTCTTCGAGATGAAAGCCATCGGTGAGAACAACCGGGGGAACAGTTCCCCAGTCGGAGGGTACGCTCTTCTCCCAGCTTTCTGCCAACGGCGTAAGCCGCACCGCGGAAAGAGGCGGATTGAGAATCGTGCGGCTGCCGCTCGCGGCATTCACCAGCACCGTGGTCAGCGGCGTCTCGTAGGCCGTGCCCGCGGCCAGATCAAGCAACGCAATGCCGTGGCTTTCGATTTCCGCGCGCACCGGAGCGGCCCACGGCCCTCCGCCGATGGCGCTGATCAGCATCGATTCGCCGCCCAGCAGCGCATGGGTGATGGCGGCGTTCAGCGCCGGCCCTCCCGGCGCTGCATGGAACTCGCGCGCGTAGGCCTTGGCGTCCTCGGCGGGAAGATCGTCGAGGCGATAGAGAGCGTCAAGAGTGCTTCGGCCGAGAAAGAGAACGCGCGCAGGATTCATAGGCGGATCAGGCAGCGACAGCTTTGACGGCGTGGACTTCGAGAACCATGCAGTCGATCTTCTGCAGCAAGGCAACCATATCGAAGAGATTGCGGGCCTGCGGATTGACCTCAGGGCTGAGCATGCGCATAAGGCTCTTGGGCGACTTGGAAAGCGCGTCTCCCAGCGCGATAAAGCCAACGGTTCCGTTGATGTATTCGCGCAGGACCGCCTTGGCCGTCTCCAGGTCGCCGGCAACCATGTTGGCCACCGCCTCGCGCAGGAACTCGCGGCGAAACTCCACGCTCGCGAGCTGTTCTGTGATCGTCTCTCTGAAGCTCCGTGTCAGGGGCATTTATTCCCGTCCTTGCAGAATAAAATGGATGGGCACTCAACTATGGTGCGACTCCGATCAAGACGAGTGGAACAGCCGGTACGCCCCGGCCCTCACGAATCAGGTTGTAGAGTTCACCCTCATAATAAGCTGGACCGGAGGACATTTCCTCTTGGAGTTCCTTCATAGGCAAAATCTCGATACCTACGTCAATGAGATCACCTACGAAGAATGCCATGTGCTTGACGAATAGATAGTAGGCAACGAGTGAGTTTGCCGGTCGCTCATCTCGAAAAGGTTTTCTATACTTCAGGAGTGGGGCGCAGTCGCACGGATTCCATGCGCGGTGGTGAAGGAACTTGTGCGCTTACTTGCGCCGGCCTCAACAGCGCTTGCAATTATCGCCTCCGCGCTTGGCCTGTGGCCGCAATCGAAACACTGAAAAAACTCGTCGTATTCAAGCGTGTCCACGCTGAGGAGTTCAAGACTGCCGTCTTCCTTCACAACCGGATTCCGCACCACGTATGCATCGGTGTAGTGACTCACGCCACCGCCTCCACATTCCGGGCAAACAACTTCCTTCATACGGACCTCCCTTCATATATGTCCCCGTTCAAACCACGGGTATCTCCCTTGGCCACGCGCATGTGCCAGTCAAGGACATTGGAATACTCAAGGAAGCTCGTAAGCTCGGCAAGCCCACTCTTTCTGAAAGTGGGTCGAAAGAGTTGCCGCGAAAACAAGGCGCGTCTGGTCTCGTTTGAAACAATAGAAAACCGGGAAACTTTTGGGTCAGTTAGCAGTATGTCGTTAAAGCGAAGTAGTCCTGAGTACACCGTAGTCGTGTGTTCCACTTCAAAGAGGCCCTCAATTGCCTCGCCTCCACGTGCTATCCATATCACGTCAATTTCCGACAATATTCCTTGAACTTGGCCGAACCCGGCGGGAATGCTGCCCCTTAAAGCGAATTGGCCGGTCAGTGACCAGTCCAATTTGCAGGCGTCGTGTTCCGGCACGTACACATCATATTTCTTAAAATGCCCGATGCCTGCCAGGAGTGTCTGCACTTGTGGGTGGGTTAGGTTATGTGCCTCGCGCAGTAGCGCGGAGTTGAGACTGCGTTCTATTGGCTCCAATCCCACGTAGCCCTCGACATTGAAGCGTCCTTGGCGAGCGACATAGAGCTCCAGTCCGTCGTTCCGGGAGAGCAGTTGAACCTTGTACTGGCCGTCACTCGCCGTTTGCGCATTCCGAAAAATCTCTTCAAAGTCCCCGTATGGCACAAACAATGGCGCAAAACCGTCGTCGAGTACAAAGCAGAGAAATGCGTTGTGCCCTTCTAGTTGCCGTAGGTCGACTTCGCGGAGTCCGAAGAAGGTTCGGCCATGGGGATGCACCTTCGAGTAGCGAAAATAGACACGCGCCGCGTCGTCGCCAATCTTGAAGAGTGATTCGCTCCCACTGATCTTATGGACCTCACCAAAGCGCTTTCGGAGCGTTTCGAGGATGCCGAGTTTGTGGAGATTAGGCACGTTTCAAAAGTCTATCAGACTCTGTTGTAGGGAGGTGAAGTAATGACCAACTGCATGGACCCAGCTTTAATATGCCTCATGAACGACAGATTGTCCTGGCATTCCATGAATGCTTCTGTCTCGCGATGAAACTTGAAGAGAGTTGCAGGACCCATTGCCTTCCTTGTTTATATCGTACATAGGAGAGGCGAGCCGTCGTTCTGTGGGAATCAGGGCAGTAATTAGGTTGGACCCAATATGGGACATTTCTTGGAGATTTCCCATACCCAGGCTCGGCACCTTCACACCTTCTCCGTCAGGGCGTCGGTGGATTTGCTCATTTTTGCCGTGCGTTCCAGCTTGTCCCAGTTGAAGGGCTTGCCGTCGATGGCGCGCTTGACCGTCTTGAAGAGCACGATGGAGAAGACCTGGCGGTAGGCGAAGCGTTGCAGCCAAATGTGGAAGAGCAGCCAGCCGTCGCCTTTGTTGGCGGGGTGGCGGCGCTCCAGCGAGAAGGCAATCGACGAGGTCACGAAATCGATGACCAGGAAGCCGAGGAAATAGAACAGCAGCTTGTCAAAGTCGGCGGCCGAGGCAGTCTCCGGGTGGAAGTGTCGGTCCATGAAGTAATTGATGATGCCCCAAAGGAACATCATGTCGATGAAGGGAGAGACCAGGGGCAGCAGCATTTGAAAAATAAGAATATTGGGAAGGGCGAACAGTCCCATGGCCTTGTTGCGCACAAAGGCCAGGCGATGCTTCCAGACCGCTTGCAAAATTCCGAAGGACCAGCGGAAGCGCTGGCGCATCAGTCCCTTGGCGTCGATGGGGGCTTCGGTGAAGGCCAGCGCGCGGTCTTCGTAGACGACCTTGAGGGTCAATTCGAGCAGCGCCATGGTCAGGTCGGCATCCTCGGCGACGGTGTTGATGGGATAGCCGCCAACAGCCTTGACGGGGCCGGTGCGCCATGCGCCGATGGCTCCGGGAACCACAACGACGACGTTAAATAAATCAAGCGCCCGCCGCTCGAAGTTTTGGCTGGTGATATATTCCAGGGCCTGCCAGCGGGTCCACAGGTTGACGCGGTTGCCAACCTTGGCGTTGCCGGCGACGGCGCCGACCAGCGGGTCTTCAAAGTGCGGAATGAGCTTGCTGATGGCGTCGGCGGCGATGACGGTGTCGGCGTCGATGCCGACGTAAAACTCCTCCGTCATGCGGTCGAGGGCGAAGTTCAGTGCGGCGGCCTTGCCTCCGTTGGGCTTGCTGAGAACCTGAACGCGGCCGGCGGCGATCTGGGCGGCGTAAGCCGCGCGCGCGACTTCCGCGGTGCGGTCGCTGGAGCCGTCGTCGATGACCATGATATGAAGGTTGGCGTAGTCCGAGTTGAGCACCGAGCGGATGGTGCGGACAATGACCTTTTCCTCGTTGTAGGCGGGGATGAGGACGGCTACGCGGGGATTGAAGCCGGGCGAAGCCACGGCGTGGGGGCGCAGCAGGCGGTCGATGATGGCGAGGATGCCCACCAGAATCAGCCTCGCGCTCATCAGAATGTCGCCCAGGAAGAAGACCAGCACGATGAACTTGCCGATGATTGCCATGCTGGAGAAGGCGATGGAGTCCGGCAGGGCGCGCAGGTATTGGCGGAAGGTGAGCTTGGGCATCACTTGAGCGGTGGTTTTACCCATCAGCGCGGAGACTGGAACGATGGTGTAGCCGTTGGCGCGCAGTGCGTCGATCAGCACCGGCAGCGCGGCCACGGTGGCGGAGCGGTCGCCGCCGCCGTCGTGCAGCAGGATGATGGAGCCGCGGAACTGCGGCTTGGCCTTCATGGCCTCCAATTGTTTGAGGATGGTCTCGGTGATCTCGGCCGGCGACTTGCGCGGATGCTCGTTCCAGTCGTCGGTGTCCAGCTTGTTGCCGACGATGGTGTACCCGGCCTGCTGGATGCGCTCCACAGGGGCGGCCTGGTCGTCGGTGTCCGGCTCCTCGTCGATGTCGTAAGGCGGACGGAAATAGAGTGGCTGAATGCCCAGCTTGCTGGCGAAGAGCCGCTCGGTCAGCTTGAGTTCGAGGTCGAGTTGACGGTTGGAGATTTCGCTGATGTCGGGATGGCTCCAGGTATGGTTGCCGATCTCATGGCCCTCGCGCACCACCCGTTGCATCACGCCAACGTACTGCGCGGCCTCCGCGCCGATCAGCATGAAGGTTCCCTTGACGTTTTTGTCGCGCAGAATATCCAGTATCTTGGGAGTCCATTTGGGGTCGGGTCCGTCGTCGAAGGAGAGCGCGACTTCGTTGGCGTGGTAGCCGTACTGTTCGATGGTATAGGTGCGCGGATAGACGTCCATGTGCTCATCGATGATGAGCTTCTTGCGCGGATCGAGCTCATCGCTATCAACCTCGATGGTGCGCTTGCCCGACTGGGGCAATCCGGTCACGCGGATGATGTCGCCGTCGCCCTCGTTGTCCACGTCGTGGCCGGGCAGTACGGAGCCCAGATCTTGCAGTGCGTCCGGGCTGGTGGGCTTGTCCCAGATATTCCACAGCGAGCTGTCCTCCTCGCCCAGCCGCCAGAGCGCAAAGGTTTGCAGGCCCATGGCGCGGGCGGCGCGCAACTCGTTCAGCATCGTCACGCCATCCAGGAACCAAACGATATGGCGCTGGTTCAAGTCCTCGTCAATGTACTCGAAGTGGGGATTGAGGGTGTCGTAATCCAGGTTCAGGTCGGCATCGGCGTCGGAGGCGCGCTGCCACACATCGGAGACGTGCAGGTCTTCGGTCGCCATCACAAGATTGGGATGCTTGCTGGCTACTCTCTTGTTTTTGGTTGGGGCGGGGATCGAAAGCGTCCAGTCGTAGCCGTAGTTGCCCACCGCGCAGATCAGCTTCTCCTTGGGCACCAGCGTGAGCACGCGCCGCAGGTTGCCGACGAACCACTCCTGGCTGGCGATGGGGCCCGGCTGGCTTTCAATCTGGTGCTCGTCGTAGTTCATCAGGATCACGCCGTCGGAGTTGGCGGCAATCCCTTTGAAATCGTCGTCAGTGGTCAGGATCTGGGTGTTGACGTACAGCTTCAGATTGCGCGCGTGCAGGTCGCTGGAAAGCTCCCGCAAAAAGCTCATATACGCCGGGCTGGCCTCATCGGGCAGGTTTTCGATGTCCAGTGAGAGGCCGTGATAGGCCGGGAAAGCGGCAAAGAAGCGTAGAATTTGCTGGCGCAGCGCGGCGCGCTTGCTTGGGTCGGCCAGCATCGCAGCGATGGCCGGATCCCAGCTCTGGGTGTTGGGGTTGAAGTTGTTTAGGTGTGGAAAGATTTCCGTGTCTTCCTTGGCCGCCTGGATCACCCGCTTGATCCTGTTCTGGTCGTCGGGATCATGCACGGTGTTGCCTTCAATCACCGCATACTCATGGTGATTGTCGCTGCTCATGGCCAGCAGCGTGGCCTGAGGAGCGTCGATGTGCAGCCATTCGGGGAAGAGCAGATCGATCTGATGGACGTGCGCCTTGAAGGAGGAGTAGCTGGCCGGGTCATAAGGCACGTAGTAGGCGGCGCGCAAACCTTCGCCGGTGTTGAAGGGAATCTCCGAGGGCTTGCGGGCGGTCTTGCGCCGCGCCGGGCGCGGGCCTTTCGGCGGTATGCGCTCCGGCAATGCCTTGTAGTTGTGCTTGGGGGTGGCCAGCAGCAGCTCAGGCAGCTGCTGAAAGCGCAGCACGTTGAAGATGAAAACCGCCAGAACCAGCGTGAAAACCACGGCCGTCACATCGAAGATGCGGCGCAACCGCTTCCATCGCTTGCGTTGTGGATCGAAAAAGATCTGTTTATCCGGCATAGATGCTCTGGCTTATCCTGATTGCGAAAACGGGAGCTGCGGAAAGCCGTGAAACCGTCTACGCTATACATTACGAATCGTATGGAAGCTGACTCCACTAGTCAATCCGGAACCCGCCGCTGGGCTTTTGTTCCATCGGCTCCGGTCCTGTCCGTCTCGCTGGCCCTTGCCGCCGGCCTGGCGCTGCGCCTGTGGATGCTGAAGAAATACTTCCTGGTCAATGGCGACTCGCTGATCTACGGCGACATGGGCAAGAACCTGCTCCTCCATGGTCAGTATGCGCTCACCGGGGTCGGTGGCAGGCTCAATCCGACACTGATTCGCCTCCCCGGTTATCCGCTCTTCTTGGCGCTCTGCTTCCGCGGCTTCGGCATGGAAAACTACGCCTCGGCAGCCTGGGTGCAGATTGCGCTGGAGCTGGCCGGCTGCCTGCTCCTGGCCGATTTCGCGGGCCGCATCGCGCCTGTCGCGCTCCGCGGCGGCTTCGGCTGTGGAGCGGGATTCAGCCGCGGCGCCGCACACGCTACGCTGTGGCTGGCCGCGCTCTGCCCCTTTACGGCGATCTACGCCGCCGCGCCGATGCCCGAGGCGTTGACGCTGTTCATGATCGCACTGGCGCTGTGGTCCGCGGCGCGCTTCCGTGAGCGGCCGGGATGGGGTCCGGCGCTCTGCTTTACCTTTGCCGTCACCTATGCGGCCCTGCTCCGGCCCGACGGCGCGCTGGTCGCCGTAGCACTGGCCCCGGCGCTGTTTATCGTCCTGCTGCGCACAGATCCTGGGTGCCCCATCCTTGCGACTTTTTTCTGTCGCAAGGGTGGGAAGCCCCAAAGCCTGACCAGCCCCTGCCTAGCCCGCATCGCCGTGGTCTGCCTGCTCCTGGCGCTCGTTCCCTTTGCCGCCTGGACCCTCCGCAACTGGCAGGTCTTCCATCTCTTCCAGCCGCTGGCCTCGCGCTACGCCAACGACCCCGGCCAGGAGACCTATCCCGGCTGGCAGCGCTGGGTCAAAACCTGGTCCCTGGACTTCGTCTCCACCTACGATGTCTATTGGGAGGTGCCGGGAGCTCCGCTCGACCTGGCCAAACTTCCCAGCCGGGCCTTCGACTCGCCCGCGCAGTACCAAGAGACCGCCGCTCTGGCCAGCAACTACAACGACCGCGACAAAGCCAGGGACATTGTGCCGGATGTGGATGCGCGCTTTGGCAAGCTGGCCGACGAGCGCATCGCCGCCCATCCGCTCCGTTATTACCTCTGGCTGCCGCTGGGGCGCGTGGCCGATATGAGTTTGCGCCCGCGCGTCGAAAACATGGACATCGATCTGGACTGGTGGGTCTACGCGCATCACCGCGCGGAGACCCGCTTCAGTTGGGCCTACGCCGTGCTGAACGCGCTCTATCTGCTGTTGGCGCTGGCGGGGCTTTCTTTGCGTCCGCGCTTCTGGCCGTGGATAGTGGTCTACATGGTGATGCGCTGCGCCCTGCTGATGACCGTCGAAGCTCCCGAGGCGCGCTACACGCTGGAGTGCTTTCCCATGCTCTTTGCGCTGGGCGGAATCGCCGTCTGCGCGGGCTTTATAAGTCGCTGCAAGAACAGGTAGCGCCGGCCTCCCGGCCGGCTGTCGCGTGGACCTCCCGGTCCACGCCGGACTCTACACCAACAGGAAAACGCACTCGCTCTCTACAGAGCCAGCCCCTTCAAGTACGCCCGGAACGGCGGCCCAAGATCGCCGCGTTTCAGCGCAAACTCCACTGTCGCCTGCAACATTCCGAACTTATCCCCGACATCGTACCGCTTGCCATCAATAATATAACCAAAAACCTTTTCTTCCTTGAGCAGCGCCTTGATGCCGTCGGTAAGTTGTATCTCGCCGCCCGCGCCGGGCTTGGTCTCCGCCAATAACTCGAAGATGCGCGGAGTAAGTATATAGCGGCCGACAATGGCCAGCTTCGAGGGCGCATCGGCAAACTTCGGCTTCTCCACCATTCCGGTGCAGTTGAATATCCGCCAGTTATCAGGATCCTCAGAGCCGGCCAGCACGCCATACGCGCTGATTCCTTCGCCCTCCACAGTCTGCGCCGCCAGCACCGCGCCGTCCCGCTCGTCGAAAACGCCCATCATCTGCTTCAGGCAAGGAACCTCCGCATCGATCACATCGTCAGGCAAAAGGACGGCAAAGGGCTCATCGCCCACCAGATTCTTGGCGCATAGCACGGCGTGGCCCAGCCCAAGAGGCTCCTTTTGCCGCACATAACTGATCTGCGCCAGCGACGAAACGCCCCGCGACACGGCGAGTAACTCATGCTTCCCCTTCCGTGCCAGCGCCGCATCCAGCTCGAAGCTATGGTCGAAATGGTCCTCCATAGCGCCTTTGCCGCGCCCGGTCACGATGATGATGTGCTCGATCCCCGACGCGACAGCCTCTTCCACGCCGTATTGGATGACAGGCTTGTCCACCAGCGCCAGCATCTCCTTGGGAATCACTTTGGTGGCCGGCAAAAATCGCGTGCCCAGCCCACCCGCCGGAAAAACCGCTATTCGCACCTGCTTGCTCATCTCATCGCCCTCATCTCAATAACATCCCTATGGGTGCCCCTGGGATACGATACTGCTGGGTGCCCCCGGTCTCGATTCTGAGACCGGGGATACTATACTGCTGGGTGCCCCATCCTTGCGGTTTCCTTCTGCCGCAAGGGTGGGAAACCACACCGCTCACAGCGCCGGCGAATCATCCCCCAGCAGCGCCTCCCGCACAATCTTGATCGGCGGAAATCCCTGCCGCAGGAAGTTGTTATGAAACTCCTCCAGCGAAAACGCCGCTCCCTGCTTCTTCTTCAGATCCTCGCGCAGCTTCATGATCTCCAGCTTGCCCAGCGTGTAGTAGAGATAAGTCGGATCACCGGCTCCGCGCTTGGTCTCCACCGTGGCTGTCTCCTTCGATTGATAGCCTTCTTTCTGAAAAAACGCAATAACCTCATCAAAACTCATCTTGCCGCTGTGCATTTGAATGCCAACGATAAAGCGCGCGTTGCGCAGCAGCGCGTCCTGTAGTTGGCCGAGTCGCAGAAACTTCGCTTCGCGCTCATCCTTCGCTCCCGCTCCCGGCTGACCATATCCTTCGTCGAGCATCATCTGTTCGGTGTAGTGCGCCCATCCCTCCACGTCGGTGTTAGCGCCCAGCAGTTTGCGCACCCGGCTGGGCGCCTGCGGCAGCCAGAGAAACTGAATATAGTGGCCCGGATAAGCCTCATGCACCGCCGTTGAAATTACTGTGCCGATATTGAAGGAATGCATGTAACCCTCAACCTGCGCGGGCGTCATCGACGGATCGGGAAGAGTTACGTTGAAGTAAGCCTCCGTCGCATGACTCTCATACGGCCCCGGCGTATCCATGCTGGCAAAGGTCGTCGCGCGCATGAACGGTGGCGTCTCTTCCACGATGGGCCGCACATCCGAGGGGATAGTTACAATATGATGCGCGCGGATAAAGCCGATCAATCCGTCGAAGGTCGCGCGGAAGCTATTCAGCAATTGATCCGGAGCGGGGTGATTCTCTCCTAACTCTTCAAGCACCGCGATGGGCGTCTTGTCCGGCTCCAGTTCCTTAGCAACTTCGTTGAAGTGCGCCTGGTTCTTGCGCAGATCGGCCCAGCCAATCTCAAGCAGCTTGTCCAGCGGAAAATCCACCATTTCGTCATACTGGAGCTTCTTCGAGAATGTCTCCGCGCCGATGCGAAAATCTCCGTTGGACTGCGGCAATAGGTCTGTCTTCAGCCAGGCAAGATAACTGTTCAGTGCCGCAACCACCGCCGCGTTCGTTTGCGCAAACTCCGCCTTCAGCGCCGGGTCCTTGGCGTCGGCAAAGGCCAGCGGAACATCGTGTTCAAAGAAAGTTATAATGTCCGGTAACTGCTCAATGGCAATCTCCGTGAAAACGCGCGGCGGATTCTTCAGGTTCACGCGCGCCTCGGTCAGCACAACCGGCATCTGTTTTTCCCGCGCGATCAGCGAACGCAGCCGCTCATCCGGCGTGGCGAACTTGCGCTCCATCAGCACAAACGCCCCATTCGCGCAGGTGCCCGAATAATTGTCCGCATTCTTCTCCCATGGCCGGATCGTTTCCAGAGTCAGGAGCGTGGAGCGAATATTCGATAACATAATCTCGCGGTCGCTCCTAGGAACAAAGTCCGCCGCGGCTGCATTGGGATGAATCGCCTCAATGCGTTTCTCGATGCTCTTGAGCGCGGCGATCTCCGCGTCGATATTCTTGCGCGAGTAATCTTCTAACTGCGTGTCGTACTGGTGATAGCCAACCTGAGTTCCACTTGTCGGGCTATAGTGAAAATACACCTGGTCGAAGTAATCGTTGGAAACCTTCTCGAACTGCTGCTTCCAGCTCTCATTCGCGGCATAAACAGGATTCGTCGAAGCCATAAACACTCCAATCGCCAACAAAACAGCAAATTGCCTCATAATACTCCTCGCTATCTGACTTCATCTCTTCTTAGGCGTTCACCGGCGCGGGCGCCAGGTTGGCCAGCAACTCGTGAATCTCCAGCAGCACTTCGTCGCTCCGCGTGGCAGTCAAAGGATACTTCAATAGGCCCTGCGGCGTGAACTGCGCGCCGCGTTTTGCATTCCGCGCCACCAGGCGCATGAGAGTCTGCGGTTCGATAGCCGCATTTTCCATGAAGCGAATATGCAGCTCGGTGCGCTTGCGATCCACCTGCGCAATGCCGATCCGCTCGCATTCGAGCCTGATCAGCGACGCCTCCAGTAGGTAAACCGTCGCATCCGGCGGCGCGCCATAGCGGTCTTCCATCTCCGCGCGCACTTCGTTTACCGCGACTTCACTGGCAGCTCCGGCGATCTTCTTATAGAGTCGCAGCCGCTGATTCTCTTCCGGCACATAACTCTCATCGATCCGCAATGCAATTCCCAGGTTAAGCTGCGTCGCGGGCCGCTCCTCGCTCGCCTCTCCCTTCATCTCCTTCACCGCGGCCTCCAGCATCGAGGTGTATAACTCGAATCCCACCGCCTCGATGTGGCCGCTCTGTTCGCCGCCCAGCATATTGCCCGCGCCGCGCAACTCCAGGTCCAGCGCGGCAATCTTGAAGCCCGCGCCCAGGTCGCTGAACTCCTTCAGCGCCGCCAGGCGCCTGCGCGCTATCTCCGTCAATTCCTGCTCGGGCGGAATCAGCAGATAGGCATAGGCGCGCCGGTTCGAGCGCCCCACGCGGCCGCGCAACTGATATAACTCGCTCAGCCCGTGCCGGTCCGCGCGATTGATGAGCATGGTATTCGCCAGTGGAATGTCCAGCCCATTCTCGATGATCGTCGTCGCCACCAGCACATCATACTCGTGCCGCATGAAGGCCAGCATAACCCGCTCTAACTCGGATTCGCCCATCTGCCCGTGGCCCACGCAAACGCGCGCCGCCGGAACTAACTCCTGAATCCGCGCGGCGATCTCGTAAATGGACTCCACGCGGTTATGCACAAAATAGACTTGGCCGCCGCGCTCTAACTCCACCTCGACCGCCGAGCGAATAATCTTTTCGTCGAATTTGGCCACCACGGTCTGAATCGCCATGCGGTCCTTGGGCGGCGTCTCGATTACGCTCATGTCGCGCAAGCCCACCAGCGACATGTGCAGAGTGCGCGGAATCGGCGTTGCGCTCATGGCCAGCACGTCGATCTCCTTGCGCATCTGCTTCAACCGCTCCTTGTGGCGCACGCCGAAGCGCTGCTCCTCATCCACCACCAGCAGGCCCAGATCCTGAAACTTGATGTCCTTTGAGAGCAGCCGGTGCGTGCCGATCAGAATATCGACCTTGCCTGTCTCCACCCGCTCGACAATTAACTTTTGTTCTTTTTGAGTTCTGAAGCGCGAAATCATCTCAACATTAATGGGAAACTGCGCAAACCTCTTCTTGAATGTCTCAAAATGCTGAAAACTCAGAATTGTCGTCGGCGTCAGCACCGCTACCTGCTTGCCGTCCTGCACCGCCTTGAAGGCCGCCCGCATCGCCACTTCGGTCTTGCCGTAACCCACATCGCCGCACAGCAGCCGATCCATCGGCCGGGTGGATTCCATGTCATATTTGATGGCCCGGATCGCCGAGATCTGGTCGTCGGTTTCGCTATAGTCGAACGAGTCTTCAAACTCCCGCTGAAACTCGTTGTCCCTGGAGAAGGCCGTCCCCTCTGCGTTGGTCCGCTCGGCGTATAACTTCAATAACTCGCCGGTCATATCCTGCATGGCCTTGCGCACGCGCGTTTTGGTCTTGGCCCATTGCTGCGAGCCAAGCCGATTCAGCACCGGCGCAGGCCCCGCGTCCGTCGAACGGTATTTCTGAATCAGGTCCAGCCGGGTCAGCGGCACATATAACTTGGCAGCTTCGGCAAACTCCAGGATCATGAACTCCACCGAGAGTCCGTCCTGCTCAATTTCCTTCAGTCCCTGGTATTGGGCAATCCCGTGCTCCACGTGAACTACGTAATCGCCCACGCCCAAATCGCGGAAGTCCGAAACAAAGGCCGCTGTCTTTGACCGCCTAGGCTCCGGCCGCGCCGCCACATCGGCGTCGTCCGATAGATCATTGGCCCCAAACAAGAAGAGATTCGAGTCGAGAAAACTAACTCCCGAAGCGATCGGCGTGCGCACAATCACCGGCACGCGCAAATCGCCCTCCATATAACTCGACTCATTCAGCATCGTTTCGCCGGGATGCGGATTGCGGCTGCCAAGCCGATAAGGAATCTGATACTCGCGCAGCACCGTGGCCAGCCGCTCAACGTCGCCCTGGTGTGGCGCGGCCAGCACAATCCGCGCCTCCGAGGCCATCAACGTTCGCAGCTGATCAGTCAGGGCCGGAATCGACCCATGAAAGCGCAGTGTGGGCCGCGTGTTCAGCTCGATTTCGCCCAGCGTGTTGTCCTCGTCGAGCACATCCACCACGCCTAACTGATCGAGATCCAGCCCCATCTGCCCATCCAGCGCCGCTTGCAACACTTCGGGCCGGAGATAGATGTCTTCCGGCCTGATCAGCGAACCCATCGCCGACCGCTCATGCCGCTGCTCCACCTTGTTCCACCAGCGATCAATCTGATTGCGCACCATCGCCGGCTCTTCGATGAACAGCGCGCACTTGGGCAGCAGAGTCAGCAGCGACTTATCCGCTCCGGCCACTGCCGCGAAAAACTCCCAGCCCGGAAAGACGCTCACTCCGCCGGCAGAGGCCAGCTCGGCAGCCATCTCCTCATCTTCAACATCCACCCGCTGCCGGCTAAGCCGCCCATGCACCGCGGCCAGCAGCCGCTCGGTCACCGGCGTCTCCGTCAGCGGCAATAACTGCGCTTCGTCCAGGCCACTCTGCGAGCGCTGCGTCTCCGGATCGAATTTACGTATTGTTTCTATCTCGTCGCCGAAAAACTCGATGCGCACCGGCCGGTCGGACTCCGGCGAATAGACGTCCAGAATCCCGCCTCGGCGCGTAAATTGGCCGGGCATTTCCACCAAATCCATCTGCGTATAGCCCACACTGGCCAGGTGCCCGGTCAGCACCTCCACATCCACTTCTTCGCCGCGCTTCAAAGTCACCGCCAGGCCGGCGTAGTAGTCGCGGTCAAAGAGCCGGAGCGCCGCCGCCTCCACCGGAGCAATCAGGATCGACACCGCCCCGGTGGCCAGTTTCCACAGCGCCGCCGCCCGCTGCTCCTGCACATCCGGATGTGGAGATAGATTTTCAAAGGGAAGCACATCGTGGGCCGGCAGCCGCACCACCAGCGCTGGGTCCACGGCCCCGGTCAGTTCGCAGCCGGCGCGCAGCATCGGCTCCAGAGCCTCGGCGGCCTTGTTATCGGCCACCAGCACAATCACCGGCTGCCTTGCGGCCCGCGCCATCAGCGGCAGATACACTGCCCGCGCCGTAGCCGTCAGCCCCGACACACGCCTGCGCCCCGCACCCAGGCTCAGATGCCTTTGTACGCGCTCAAATCCCGAAGAGTGCTCCAGATCCGCAAAGACTTCACGGACAAACGGGAGAATCATTGCTACCAGTTTAGCAGCGATGGGACTTTACCGCATGGGTGGAAAGCACTGAGTTTTCCCGCAGCCAGAAAGCCCGCGCTTGTCATTCTTTGTTGCTGAATTAGATGCGCCGGACCGGCGATTGCGGCCTGTCATTTGTCAAAGTGCCGTTCTTTGAGTATTGTAGTTATGTGCAAGTGGCTCACATTGGGGTTAAGACTTAGCCCGCGGAATTTGAACCAGTTGCCTATAACAATCAGGGAGGAAGCATGGCAATTTCAGAGATTCTGGCAACCATCGATCATGAGATCGCTCAGTTGCAGCAGGCACGCGCACTGCTGAGCGGCGGCGCGGTAGCGGCGCCCAAAAAGAAAGTCGGGCGTCCCAGGAAGATAGTGGGCGCTCCGAAGAAGGCCGCGGTCGCAGCTGCACCCGTCGCCGCGAAACCCGCGAAACTCGCGAAGAAGAAGAAGAAGAGGAACCTCTCACCCGAGGGGCGGAAACGCATCGCCGAGGCAGTCAAAAAGCGCTGGGCGGCGCAGAAAGCTGCCGCAGCCAAGTAACTGGCAGCCTGCTTTACGGAATTGAGCTGGCGTAGGGTCTAACCCGCGTCAGCTCGGTTCTCTTCGATTGTTTCTTCCGGCCAAAGCGGCGGCTGAATGGCGCGTGTTTTCTGGTGCCTGAGGTCGGATAGGATACGAGTCCAGTAAAGGATGCTTCGCTCTGTCCGCGACTGTCGAAGTTGCGCCGCACGGAGTTTGCCTTCGGCGTAGCGCATTCGCCGGCGCAGGATTGGATCGAGTTGTGGAGCATCGCGCATAGGGTATCCAAGCTGAATATAAAATTATACGTCGTGGCGCAACGACGTCCGGCTTCCATGCTAGTTTGATCCATTCTGGACCGTGGCCTGAATCCCATTGCAAGCGGATGACCATCCAGCATCCCTTGATTGAAACACAAAACTGAACCCCAGCCTCATCGCTTTTTTGCGTCTAGGGCGCGAACCTGGCGAGTCGCTGGAACCGGTGGCCCCGCCGCTGCGTATCCTACTCCGAGCGCCCTCCCCCGGCGTCCAAACGCTATGCAATCATTCTCCGACACTCTCGGCCAGGTCTACCGCGCCATGATGGCGAACAAGCTGCGCTCCTTCCTGACCATGTTCGGGATCGCCTGGGGCGTGGGCTCGCTGCTGGTGCTGGTCGGCCTCGGCGAGGGATTCCGTAGCGGCCAGCATAAGCAGTTGGAAAGCCTCGGCAACGACCTGGTCATGCAATTCAATGGCACCATCCCCGCCCTGGCCAACCAGCACACCGGCATGCGCCCATACGAACTGACGCTGGGCGACGAGGAGGCGATGCGCCAACTGCCGGAATTGCGCGCCGTCACCGACGAGATGAACCGCAACGATCTCTATGAAGTCAGCCAGTGGAGCAATACCTCCAGCCACGTGATGGGAACCGAGCCGAACTACCCGGTAGTCCGCTTTATCCCCATGGATCAGGGCCGCTTTCTGAACGATCGAGATCTGGCCGAACATCGCCGCGTCGCGGTACTCGGTTCAAAGGCAGCCCAACTCCTTTTTCCCGGCCGGCCTCTGCTGGGAGAAAACATCACCATCAACGACGTCGGTTTCACCGTGATCGGCAGTGTGCAGCCCATCGGCCACGGCAACAACGATTACGACAATCAGAAGGTCTACCTCCCCATCACCACCATGCAGGAACTCTTCGCGATGAAGGGCGACAACATCCCCCGCGATGCGTTGACCTCCATCCAGTACCAGCCAACGACCAAAGGTGAGATTGACGCGGCGGTCAATGCGGTTCATCGGGTGATTGCCAAGCGTCATGGCTTCGATCCCTCGCTCATCGATGCTTTCAATGAGATGAACACCATTCAGGATGAGAAGATCATCGCGACAATCTTCAATGCCATGGATGTTTTTCTGGGCGGGGTGGGCATTGTGACGCTGGGCCTGGGCGCGGTGGGCATCATCAACATCATGCTGGTCTCGGTGACCGAGCGAACCCGCGAGATCGGCTTGCTGAAGGCCATCGGCGCCACCAAGCGCAGCATTCTGGCGCAGTTCTTCTGGGAGGGTTTGCTGTTGACCGGCATCAGCGGGGGCATCGGCATACTCGTTTCATGGGCCTTCATGTGGCTCTTGCAGCAGGTGCTGACCGGCAAGATGCCGGGCTGGGATCCGCCCCGCCTGGTCCCATGGTCGGCGGCGCTGGCTTTGGGATCGCTGGTCCTGAGCGGCGTCGCCGCGGGATTGTATCCGGCCAGCAAAGCCGCCGCGCTGGACCCCATCGAGGCGCTGCGCAGGGAGTAGTTGTCAGTTCTCAGTTCCCAGTTCTCAGTTCACAGTTCTCAGTTTTGAATTCAGCGAGGTTATTGTATGGGACAAGCATTTCGTGATTTGCAGGTTTGGCAAAGAGCAATCCAGTTGACGGTGGTAATCTACCGCCTGACCCGGGGTTTTCCACGCGAAGAAGTCTATGGATTGTCCAGTCAGATCAGACGCTCGGCAGTTTCGATTCCAAGTAATATCGCCGAAGGGCAGGGACGACTCACTGTCGGTGAATTCAGACAATTTCTGGGAATCTCTCGCGGTTCAAATCATGAATTGCAAACCCAACTGGAAATCGCACGATCGCTTGGATTCGGCGATTCGGCATTAATCAATCAAGCGGAAAGCTTGTCACAAGAGGTTGGGAAAATGATCTACGCGCTACTGGAATCTCTCCATGAGTCAACTTCACTGAAAACTGGCAACTGAGAACTGTGAACTGTGAACTGTGAACTGAGAACTGAGAACTGAGAACTGTGAACTGAGAACTGAGAACTGTGAACTGAGAACTGAAAACCGGAGCGCATCGACCATGCTCAAAGACATTCTCGGCCAGGCCTGGGAGGCGATGCTTTACAACCGCCGCCGCACGGCCATCACGATGATCGGCATGGCCTGGGGCATCGCCACGGTGGTGCTGCTGCTGGCCTACGGCGCGGGCTTCAGCCGCGCTATTGAGACCATCTTCGCTCAGTGGGGCACCAACACCATCGGCTTCTTCCCCGGCCGCACCAGCGAGCAGGCCGGCGGCGACAAGGCCGGCGTAAAGGTTCGCTTCACCCTCGACGATGTAGACCGTGTTCAGGCCAGCGTCCCAGGCATCACCCATATCTCTCCCATCGTCTACTACGATTCGACCGTCCGGAACGAGCTGCACACCTACGCCTGGACCGTCGCCGGCATCCGCCCCGCCTACCAGGACATCATCAAGCTCGATGTCGATCAGGGCCGCTTCTTCAGCGGCGCCGAGGATCAGCAGCGCGCCCACGTCTGCGTCATCGCCAGCGAGGCCAAGACCAAGCTCTTTTCCGGCGAGTGGGCGGTAGGCGAGACGATTCGCCTCAACGGCGTCCTCTTCACCATCATTGGCGTTCTGCAACCCAAGATGCAGGAGGGCGACAACAACATCAACCGCATGATTTATGTGCCCTTCAACACCATGAGCGATCTGGTGGACACCAAGTACCTGGGCGGAGTCTGGTTCAGCTACCGCGGCGATTACATACTGATCGAAAAGATGCTGCGCGAGACGCTGGGCGAGGCGCACCACTTCCGTCCCAGCGATCACAACGCCCTCCACGTTGCCAATCTGATGACCCAGTTGCACCAGTTCCAGATTTTATCCATCGCCTTGCAGGTGCTTCTCTCGCTGGTCGGCGCGCTCACGCTGGGCATCGCCGGCATCGGGCTGATGAACATCATGCTGGTGGCCGTGCAGCAGCGCACCCGCGAGATCGGCATCGAGAAGGCTCTGGGCGCGCAGCGGCATCACATTCTGATCCAGTTCCTCGCCGAGGCTCTGGCCATTACCACCGTGGGCGGCGTGGCGGGCATCACTCTGGCTTACACGGTTTCTCTGATGGTGGGGCGAATTACGTTCTACAGCGCGCTGGCGAAGAACGCCGAGAGTGCCGATATTCAACTGCTGATCTCGCCTTCCTCGGTGATCATCGCCACCGCGATCCTGGTCTTGACCGGGCTGATCAGCGGCATGATCCCCGCCATCCGCGCCGCCAACCTCGACCCCATCGAGGCGCTCAGGTACGAGTAGCGGGCCTCTACTACCGTGACCGCAAGAATTGGTAATGGCCAGAATGTAGCGCTGGCCTCCCGGCCGGCTGTAGCGCGGACGTCCTCGTCCGCGTTTGTCTGGGAGCAATCATCAAATCATTCGGTCTAAGCACTACAGCACCCGCGCCAGCCACTTACCGGTGTGCGAGTGCAGATTCGCCGCAATCTCCTCCGGCGTTCCTTCGGCAACAATTCTGCCGCCGGCCTCGCCGCCTTCCGGGCCTAAGTCGATCACCCAATCGGCGCACTTGATCACGTCCAGATTATGCTCGATGACGATCAGCGAGCCGCCGCCGTCGATTAGCTTGCGGAAGGCCGTCAGCAGCTTCGATACATCGTCGAAGTGGAGGCCGGTGGTGGGCTCGTCGAGGATGTAAAGGACGCGGCTGGCCTGGGAAGGCTTGGCGACGGCGTTGGCGGCGCGCACCTGGGAGAGATGGGCGGCCAGCTTGACGCGCTGCGCCTCGCCGCCTGAAAGTGTCGTCGCCGATTGGCCGAGCCTGAGGTAGCCGAGGCCGATCTCGTCGAGGACGGCGAGCTTGTCCAGCAATCGCGTTTGTCCGGCGAAGAAGTGCAGCGCCTCCTTCACCGTCATTTGCAGCACATCGTGGATGTTCTTCCCCTTGTACTGGACGTTCAGGATTTTGGCTTGATAGCGGGTTCCGTTGCAGTCCTCGCAGGGTAGCTCGACGTCGGCCAGGAATTGCATTTCGACGGTGACGGTGCCGTCGCCTTCGCAGGTGTTGCAGCGACCGCCGGGAACGTTGAAAGAGAAATGCCCCGGCGTGAGCGAAAGGCGCTTGGCCTCGGGCTGCGAGGCAAAAAGTTCGCGGACCAGATCGAAGCCCTTGATGTAGGTGATGGGATTGGAGCGCGGGGTGCGGCCGATGGGCGTCTGATCCACCAGTACCACGTCGTTGATGCGCTCGACGCCGGTCAGGGATTTGTAGACGCTGGAGGGGTCCGCGCCGTCGCCCTGGCCCAGCGCGCGCGCCACCGCGCGGTAGAGCACCTGGTGAACCAGCGAGGACTTGCCGGAGCCGGAGACGCCGGTAATGGCCACCAGCATTCCCAGGGGGATTTCCACATCGAGACCGTGGAGGTTGTTGGCTGTTGCGCCGCGCAGGATGAGGCGCTCCTTGCCCGGCGGACGGCGGCGCGCGGGCACGGGGATGGAGAGCTGGCCGGAGAGATAGCGGCCGGTGAGAGAGTTGGGGTCGGCTTCGATCTCGGCCAGTACGCCCTCGGCGAGCAGCTTGCCGCCCTGTTCGCCTGCGCCGGGGCCAAGGTCGAGCAGATGATCGGCGGCGCGGAGAATGTCGGCGTCGTGCTCGACGACGATGATGGTGTTGCCCAGGTCGCGCAGCTCTTTCAGAATGCGAATCAGGCGGGCGGTGTCGCGCGTGTGCAATCCGATCGAAGGCTCGTCGAGGACGTAGAGCGCGCCGACCAGTTGCGAACCAAGCGATGTGGCCAGTTGAATGCGCTGCGCCTCGCCGCCGGAGAGCGTGGAGGCAAGGCGGTCGAGGGTCAGGTATTCCAGGCCGACCGCGTCCAGAAAGTTGAGCCGCTGGCGGACCTCATGGAGAATGGAGCCGGCGATCTCCTCGTGCATCGGCGAGATGCGCAGCGCGTTGAAGAACTCCTTGGCTTGGGCGATAGTGAGTGCGGTGGATTGGCAAATACTTAATCCGTTAATGCGGACGCTGCGGGCCTCGGCTCTCAACCGCTGGCCGCGGCAGTCGGGGCACTCGGCGTAGCCGCGATACTTGCTCAGCATGACGCGCACGTGGAGCTTGTACTTCTTGCGCTCCATCTGCGTGAAGAAGCCGTAGACGCCGGCGAAGGTCCCCTTGCCGCGCAGGACAATCTCGCGCGCGGCTTCCGGCAGCTCGCGCCAGGGCACGTCGAGCGGCACGCCCAGCTCCGCCGCGTGCTTGCGGAACTCCGTAAACCAGGGGCGGTATTTGGGGCGATTCCAGGGGTCGATGGCGCCATCGGCGAGCGAGAGGCCTTTGTCGGGAATGACCAGGTTCAGGTCGAAGTCCATGGTGTTGCCAAAGCCCTGGCAGCGGGGGCAGGCGCCGAAGGGATTGTTGAAGCTGAACAGGCGCGGCTCCGGTTCGCGGCCGGGGCGATGGCAGCTCTTGCATTCATACGCGCCTGAGAAGCGATGGCGCGGGCGCGGGGCTGCCTCGTCGCGCGGAAGTTCTTCAAAAATGACTTCGCCGGCCTCGCGATAGGCGATCTCCGCGGCATCGACGATGCGGGCGCGGTTGTCCTCGCTGACGACAATCCTGTCCAAAAGAACAAAGATGGGCAGCGTGAAATCCAGGTCGAGAAGCGATTCGGGGGTGGAGAACTCGAAGATGCGGCCCCTCTGATAGAGGCGGTTGAAGCCGGAGGCGCGCAGCTCAATGAGGCGGGCTTTGAGGGCTTCCGTGAGCGGAGATTCAGGAGCGGGCTTGGCGGCGGATTTGGCCGCGGGTTTCAGAACGCGGCGGGCGGGCTTGGCTTCGGCATCCGGCGGGACCTCGGCGTGACGCACCGGGAAGAGCACATTCAGACGGGTTCCCTCGCCCAGCGCCAGCGTGGCTTCGGCGATCTCGTCCATCGTGTCGCGCTTGACCAGACCGTCGCAGTGGACGCAGTGAACCGTGCCGCAGCGGGCGTAGAGCAGGCGCAGATAGTCGTAGATCTCGGTGGCCGTGGCGACGGTGGAGCGAGGGTTGCGCGTCGAGTTCTTCTGCTTGATGGCGATGGCCGGAGCCAAGCCGTCGATCAGGTCCACGTCGGGCTTCTCGATGCGCTCCAGGAACTGCCGCGCATAGGCGGAGAGCGACTCGACGTAGCGGCGCTGCCCCTCGGCGTAGATGGTGTCGAAGGCCAGCGAACTCTTCCCCGACCCCGACACGCCGCTGATCACCGTCAGCATTCCGTGGGGGATATCGCAGGAGATGTTCTTCAGGTTGTGTGTCCGCGC
>PLPA01000166.1:0-3829 GCA_003159355.1 Acidobacteriaceae bacterium
GCGCTCGCCTCCGGCGAAGAGGAGACGCCGCTCTTTGCCCCGACGCTGGCCGAGGATCGGCAGATGGACGAACGTGCGGAAGGAGTTGAAGACTTCCCGGAAGCGGTGGTGACGCCCGCGCCGGCCGGTCCCATCCGCGCCGCCTCTGCCATCCTGCTGCCGGTAGCGCTGATCTTCCTGGGCAGTTGGGCAGACGCGCTGGCCGCGCCGGGAGGCGTTGCGAACCAGATTCTGCACTTTATAGGCAGCGCGGATGTGGCCCTGCTGATCGCAGTGCTGGTGGCGCTGGTCACGCTCGGCAGACACGTTCAGACCGGCCAGCATCATGGCCGCGAACTGCTGCGCAAATTGACCGGCGAAGCCTTTGAACCCATCGCCGGCGTGCTGGTGATTCTGGCCGCCGCCGGGGGCCTGAGCGGCATTCTGCGCGACTCCGGTGCTGCACAAGCCACGGTTGGTCTGGCTCTGGGCGCGCATATGCCGCTGCTGGTGCTGGCCTGGCTGCTGGCCGCGGTGGTCCGCGTCTCGGTTGGCTCGGCGACGGTGGCCACGGCCGTTGCCTCGGGAATTCTGGCCCCGGTCGCCCTCCACTTCGGCGTGCGCCCCGAGCTGCTGGTGCTGGCCACCGGCACCGGCTCGCTGATCCTCTCCCATGTGAACGACCCCGGCTTCTGGCTGATCCAGTCCTTCTTCAAGCTGGAGCTGAAGGAGACGCTCTCCACCTGGACGGTGCTGGAGACGGTGCTCTCGGTGGCCGGGCTGGGCATGACGCTGCTGCTGGCAATGGCGCTGCGGTAAATGGTCTGGCGGGGTGCCCGTTGCCGCCATAATTGTTCAGGAGTACGATTGATTCCATGGCAAACTATCGCGTCGTTCTCCGTCACTCCGAAGAAGGCTACAGCGTCTCCTGCCCCGGATTGCCCGGCTGCTGGTCGCAGGGAGCAACCGAGGAGGAAGCTCTGGCGAACATTCAGGTCGCAATTCAGGAGTATATTGAAGCGGCTGAGGAGTTGACGCGTGAGGATGACAGCCGTCTTGTCGAAGTCGGGATTGGATAGATTACGGATTCGACATACAACAGTTTGACTGGATACAAGTGGTTCCCAATTTTTTTTACAAAGCGATTCTTATATTTTGTATTCCAAAATATAACAATATTTTATACACGGTTATGCGCGGTTATGCACGATTATGCACGATTATGTGCTTTTAATACAGTGACTTATAATCCATACGATCTTGACACATATATCGCGGCGGCAGATGATTAATTCAGCACTGCTGAGGTAGCTTGTGTCAAAACTTCCCGGGGTCAATCATCTTCGAGCCATTGCCGCTCTGGAAAAAGCGGGCTTCCGGGTTCTTCGCCAAGGCGCGCATATTGTCATGACGGATGGGACGCGAATCCTGACGATTCCACGCCACAATCCAATCAATGCGTTCACCATGGGCGGCATCGTCCGGGACGCGGGTCTGAACTTGGAGCAGTTTCGGGAGTTGTTATAACCGCCGGATCTGATCCTGTCATTTTGGCAGTTGAGACGCATCCCATCCGCCGCCAAGGGCGCGGACCAGGCCTACGCTGGAAACGAACTGGCGGGTTTGGAGATCGACCGAGGCGCGCTGATTCTGGAGCAAAGTGGCCTCCGCAGTCAGCACTTCGAGGTAGCTTGTGACGCCGCCCTGGTAGCGCTGGTTGGAGAGATCGCGGGAGTGCTGGGCCGAGGCGACGGCCTTCTGCTCAACGGCTGACTCAGCCTCAAGAATCCTCAGGCCAGAGAGCTGGTCTTCCACGTCGTTGAAGGCGGCGATGACGACACTCTTGTAGCCCGCGGCCTGGGCTTCGTAGGCGTGGCGGGCCTGGTCGGTGAGGGCGTGGCGGCGGCCGGCGTCGAAGAGGAGTTCCGCTGCCTGCGCTCCCAGGCTCCACAGCGCGCTGGGGCCTTGAATCCAGGTTCCGGCGTTCATGCTTTCAAAGCCGCCTGTGCCATTCAGAGTGATGGTGGGATAGAAGGCGCTGACGGCGATGCCGATCTGGGCGTTGGCGGCGGCGGCGCGGCGCTCGGCGGCGGCGATGTCGGGACGGCGCTCGAGCAGTTGCGAAGGCACGCCGAGAGGAAGCTTAGGCAGCGCCAGGTCGAGTGGCGAAAACGAAATGCTGAAGGCGGAGAGATTGAGGTTGGCGATGGTTCCGATGGCGTGCTCGTATTGGGCGCGGGCCACGCCAAGATCGACCAGTTGCGCGCGAACGGTTTCGAGTTGCGTGCGGGCCTGGGCAACGTCCACCTCGGTGCCGATGCCGCCTGCAAGACGGCGCTGGGTGAGGTCGAGCTGATCCTGGAGGTCGGCGATGGTAGCTGCGAGCAGCCTGGTCTGGGCGTCGAGGCCGCGCAGTTGCAGGTAGTCGGCGGCCATCTCGGCATGAAGGCTGAGGTCGATGTTGGCCTGATCGGCGGCGCTGGCCTGGGCGCCTGCGCGGGCGGCTTCGACGGTGCGGCGGATGCGTCCCCAGAAGTCCGGCTCCCAACTGGCTTGGCCGGAGAGCGAGAAGTCGTTATACGTCGTAGGCTTGCCGGCCGAGTAGGAGGGACCATTCGCTGAAATGTCGTTGCGCGAGATGGAGGGCCCGGCGGAGAGCGTGGGGTAGAGCGCGGCGCGGGCCACGGAGATCTGGTCGCGGGCGGCGAGGTAAGTTTCCAGCGCCTGACGCAGGGTCTGGTTGTTGGCTTCGATGCGTTCTTCGAGCTGGTTGAGCTGCGGGTCCTGGTAGATCTCCCACCATTTGCCGCGGAGCAGGCTGTCAGAGGGATTTGCGGGCTGCCATGCGCCTCCGGCCGGGGCGGGCGGCGGCGTGACCGTGGATGCGCCGGTCTCTTTGTAGGCTGGCGGGGCGTCGTAGGTGGGACGGTTGTAGTTGGGGCCTACGGGCTTGCAACCGGTGAGGAGCGTTAAGGCAAAGAGGGCGACGAAAAGAGGGCGGGTCGAGGTTCGTGGTCTCCCACCCTTCGCAAAGAACGCGAAGGATGGGGCACCCAGATCATCAAGTTTGGGTTGATTCCTGGGATTTTTCGACAAAGGCAGCGAGTTAGCCACCGCTTCGCGGTGATCGCGAGTTTGCGCGTTAGCGAATTCAAAAGGTCTTTCCGCTGCAAGCGGCGATGGCATGATCATTTGCCTCCCGCGTTGGTTTGGCTGGCGGGGCTCACCACCCGAACCGTTTCGCCTTCGATGAGGGAGTCGGGCGGATCCTGGATCACCTGGTCGCCGGAGCCGAGGCCGGTGACAATCTGCACATTGGCGCCATCGTCCTCGCCGATGACCACGGGAACCAGGCGGGCGACGCTGCCGTTGACCACGCCCACGTGCAGCCCCTCCTTGCGGAAGATGAGCGCGGCGGCGGGCACGATGAAGGTGGGACCGGCGGGCGGCGTCTTGAAGTGGACCTGGGCCAGCGAGCCGGGCAGCAGTTCACCGGCGCTGTTGTTGACGTCGATCTCCACCAGCAGGGTCCGGCTGGCCGGGTCGATAGCGTCGGCGGTGCGGACCAGTGTGCCCTGGTAGATTTTTCCGGCGTGCTCGGCAAAGGTTAGGTCGATCTTCGCGCCGGGCTTCACGTTCGCGGAGAAGGCNNGGCAGGTTGGCGTAGACGCGCAGGGTCTGGATGGCCTGGAGGCGAAAGAGTTCCTTGCCCGCGCCGAGGTCAATGAGCTGGCCGGTATCGACGTTGCGGGTGGTGACGACGCCGTCGAAGGGCGCGTAGACCTTCTCGAAGGATTGCAGTTCGCGGAGGCGCTCGACGTTGGCCTGCGCGGATTTGACGGCTGCCGCC
>PLPA01000166.1:3881-4441 GCA_003159355.1 Acidobacteriaceae bacterium
TCGGCCAGCAGATCGCCCTTCCTGACTTTGGCGCCGATGTCGTAATACCAGCGGGTGAGGTAGCCGGAGGTCCGGGCGTAGATGGGCGAATCAATGTAGGCGGTCACGTTGCCGGGCAGCACAAAGCTCGACAACGGCGCGCCCGGCCTGGGCGTCGCAACGATGACCGTGGGAGCAGCCAGCTCGCTGGTAGTATTGGCCAGCACTTTATCGGCCTGATGGCGGCGCAAAATGCCGTATCCGGCCAGCGCGCCCGCAACCAGAACGACGACAGCCACTGCCACGAGAGCCTTGCGTGGCGAGATGGCCGCTTGCTCGGGCGCGGATTCGTGGTCGTAATTCGGTTGCTGCTTCGGATCGTGTTCGTTGCTCATGAAAAACTACTCCGATACTTCGTCAAATTCGTCCGATACTCCGGCCATCTGAATGCCGGGAGCCGTTTGGTGGCGGCCTTCCAGCCAGCCGTGAACCAATGAGAAAAATGCGGGCACAAAGAAGAGCGTAGCCAAGGTAGCCACCAGCAGCCCGCCGATCACGGCGCGGCCCAGCGGGGCGTTCTG
>PLPA01000166.1:4514-20496 GCA_003159355.1 Acidobacteriaceae bacterium
ATGATGGCGCCGGTGAGCGCGGGGACGCTGAGGCGGGTGTTGGTAAGGAAGAGGAACCAGACGATGCCGGCCAATGCCGCCGGCAGCGCCGCGATGATGATGAACGGATCAAGCCAGGACTGGAAGTTTACGACGATGAGCAGATAAACCAGCAGGATGGAAAACGCAAGGCCGCCGAGCAGGCCGATGTAAGACTTCTTCATCGTCTCGCTCTGGCCGCGCAGGTCAAAGTGCGAGCCGCGGGGCAGATCGCCGTTCTTCTCGTGAAGGGCAATCTTCGCTTCGACGGCGCGGGTGACGGTTCCCAGGTCGGTTCCATCGACGTTGGCGAAGATGTCGAGGACCGGCTGCACATCATAGTGGCTCACCGTGCCCATCTCGGAGCCGGGCGTGATGGAGGCCAGGCTGCCCAACACCTGAACCGGGGGCTGCGCGCCGGGCGCTCCGGTAGTCGCCGAGGCGCTCACCGGCCGGGCGGCGGAGTTGCCGGGAACGGGCAGGCTCTGCAGCGCGGCCAGCGAGTCGAGGCCATACTGCGGGGTTTGGATGGCGACGTTGTAGCTGACGCCGTTTTTGGGATCGAGGAAAAAGCTGGGGCTGGTCTGGAAGCTGCCGCTCAAGGCTACCAGCAGACTGGTCGCCACGTCCTTCTGCGACAGGCCGATGGATTGGGCGCGGGTGCGGTCCACGTCCACCGTCATCTTAGGAAGGTCGAAGGGCTGCTGAATGCGCACGTCCGCCGCGCCGGGAATGTGACGGACCTCGTCGGCCATGCGTTCGGCCAGAGCCCGGTCGCTGTCGAGATTCGGGCCGACGATCTGGAGGTCGATGGGCGCTGAAAGGCCGAAGTTGAGAATCTGGGTCACGATGTCCACCGGCAGCACGTAAAAGGTGACGCCGGGATAGTTGCGGGCCAGCACGCCGCGCAAATGCTCGACGTACGCCGCCGTGGGATGGTGCTCCTTGGTCAACTGCACCTGGATGTCGGCGTCGGCCGGGCCGATGGGCGCCGAGGTCGAGTAGGAGAGGTTCAGGCCGGAATAAGGCAGGCCGATGTTATCGACAATGGAGACGACCTCTTTGGCCGGAACATTCTCGCGGATGGTCGAGTCGATGTGGTCGCAGAGGGCTGCCGTCTCTTCGATGCGCGTGCCGGTGCGGGCGCGGACGTGAATCTTGAACTGGCCGGAGTCAACCGAAGGGAAGAAGTCCTGGCCCAGAAAAGGCGCAAGTCCCAACGATCCGACGGCGAAAAGCACAAAGAGAATCAGAAAGACCGCCGCGTTGTCCACGCATAACGTCAACAGGCGCAAGTAACCATGGCGGAAGTTCTCGAAACCGGACTCGAATCCCTGTTGAAAGCGGATGAAGGGGTTGCGGCTAGAGCGTTTTCTTTCGATTTCGGCGTCGTCATGCTCCCGGAGCAGGTACTTGGCCATGGTGGGGACCAGCGTCCGCGAGAGGAAGTAGCTGGCCAGCATGGCGAAGACCACCGCCTCGGCCATGGGCACGAAGAGGTACTTGGCCACGCCGCTCAAGAAGAACATGGGCACGAAGACGATGCAGATGGCGAGGGTGGAGACCAGGGCCGGGACGGCGATCTGCGCCGAGCCGTCGAGGATGGACTGCTCCAGTTCCTTGCCGCCTTCCAGATTGCGGTTGATGTTCTCGATGGCCACGGTGGCATCATCCACCAGGATGCCGACGGCCAGCGCAAAGCCGCCCAGGGTCATGATGTTGATGGTCTCGTGCAGCATCGCGAGCACGCTGAGCGAACAGAGAATGGAGAGCGGAATGGAGACCGCGATGATGACCGTGGAGCGCCAACTACCCAGGAAGACCAGGATCATGATGGCGGTGAGGCAGGCGGCAATGACGGCCTCGCTCACCACGCCGTTGATGGCGCCCTTGACGAAGATCGACTGGTCGGAGAGGGTTTTGATCTGCAACTGCGGCGGCAACTGGCCCTTGATGAACTCCAGCTTGGCGCGAACGCCGCTGATGATGTCCAGCGTGGAGGCCGAGCCGATCTTCATGATGCTCATCAGAATGGCGCGGCTGCCGTCCACCCGCACGATGTTGGTCTGCGGAGGACTGCCGTCGCGCACGTGGGCCACGTCGCGAATGTAGAGGACCGCGCCGTTCACCGCCTTGATGGGCAGGTTGTTCAGCTCGTCGATGATTTGTGGGGATGAGTTGGTTTCGATCGCGTACTCGAAGCGGTCGATCTTCATGGTGCCGGAAGGGGCGATCAGGTTCTGCGAGGAGATGGCGTTGACCACATCGATCGGCGAAAGCCCTTTGGCCTGCAAGGCCGGCAGATCCAGGTCCACCTGCACCTGGCGCTGCTTGCCGCCATAGGGAAAGGGCGTGTACGCGCCCTCGATGGTGGAAAACTGGACGCGGATGTTGTTCTGGCCCAGATCGTTCAACTGCTGCTCGTTAAGGCCCTGGCCGCTGAGCCCCAGTTGCAGGATGGGAACGCTGGAGGCGTTGTACTGGATGATGAAGGGCGGCGTGGTGCCCGGCGGCAGGGAGCGCAGCATCACCTGGTTGACGGCGGTCACCTGGGCCACGGCGTTGCCGATATCCACATGCGGCTGAAAGAAGATCTTGATGATGCCGGTGCCGTTGAGCGACTGCGACTCGACGTGCTCGATGTCGTTGACCGTGGAGGTCATCACCCGCTCGCTGGGGGTCACGATGCGGCTGGCCATCTCCTGTGCCGAGAGGCCGGTGTAGCCCCAGATCACCGTCACCACGGGAATGTCGATGTTGGGAAAGATGTCCGTGGGCATCGTCTCGATGCTGAAGACGCCGAGAATCAGAACCAAGAGCGCAAAGACGACAAAGGTGTAAGGCCGCCGCAGCGCAAGCCGGACAATCCACATAAGGCAGGTACTCGCTCCTGAGCCGGGCTGCTCGCGACCTGAACGGCTCGATTACAGTAATTTCAGGGTTGCTGTTATGGGAGCCGATGACCTCAAGTGGACTTTTTCCTCAAGAAAAAGCCACCTTCGAGAATCGTCGCTACCCCGCATTAACCATGAAATTGCTCTAGCGCCCTTGTCCATGCCTGGCCGGCTCATCGGGTTTGGGAGCGGACGGCGCTTGCTGCCGGCTCCGTTCCAACATTCTGTCCAAAATACAATTCTAGTCGAAGACGCTTGCAAAAAAAGGCGCGCACAGGGAAAGGGGACTCTGCATGACTCTGCATACTGTCTTATAGGACGGATGAGCGGGAGAAAAGGATGCGGATCGCGTTGGATTGGCCACCCTCTCCTGACGCCCGATGGCCGACAGAGGCAAGTCTGGTCAGGTCAAACAGGCTGCGGGGAAACTCGGAGTCAAATCCACAGTCAAACTAAGGTTTGTTCACACAACCCCGGTGATGAGATATAGGATGATAGAACAGACATAATTTGATGGGTCGGCGGGATTCTATCCAGTGAAGAAACTGATTGTTGCAGTTGCGATTGCCTTTGGCTGGGCCTCGGCCGCCTGGTCGGCGGAGTCCTCCCCGCTGACCGATCTGCGCGCCATTACCGCCCTCAGCAATGCCGAGGCCAGCCGTCATATGCCGGTCGCCTTCGAGGCGACGGTGTCCTACTTCCCCGGCTATGAAAGCCTGCTCTTTGTGCAGGATGGCGACGCGGGCATTTTTGTGCTGGCCCCCCAGGACGCGCATCTGGCTGCCGGGGATCGCGTCCTGGTGCGGGGAGTGACGCGCGAGAGCTTCCGCCCCATTGTCATTCCCGACAATGTAACCGTGCTTCGCCACGGCGACCTGCCCAAAGCCGTGCCGGCCACCTTCGATGAATTGATCCGGGGCCTGTACGACTGCCGGCTGGTCACGGTCCACGCCGTGATCCGGACCGCCGACTTGAGGGTAAGTTCGTATGCGCGCACCACCTTTATGCAAATGGCCACGGATGGGGGATACATTGACGCGACAGTGGATAGCGACGATGAGAAGGCGCTCAAAGACCTGATCGACGCCGAGGTGGAAGTCACCGGGATTGCCGGGGGAAAATTCGACGGCAAGATGCAGTTGACGGGGGTATTGCTTCATGTCCCCTCACTTGCGGACGTGAAGCTGCTCAAGCGCGCCGGCGCCAGTCCATGGTCTCTCCCGGTCACGCCCATGGACAAGATTCTTTCCGTCTATCATGTGCAGGAGCAAATGCAAAGGGTCCGGGTTCATGGAACCATCACGTACTTCCAGCCCGACTCATCCGCCGTCTTGCAGGACGGCGCAAAAAGCTTGTGGATCACGACCCCGGTTCACAGTACCTTGCAGATCGGCGACCTGGCCGACGCAACCGGCTTTCCGGATACCCGTAACGGGTCTTTGGTCCTGAGCCACGGCGAAATCCAGGATAGCCACGTGCAGGCGCCCATCACGCCGCAACCGGCGACCTGGCGGCAATTGGCCTTCTGGAGCGCCAACAGCCCCGAGGGGCATATGTTCGACCTTGTCTCCATTGAAGGCCAGGTGGTGACGGAAGTCCGGGAGGCCTCGCAGGACGAGTATGTCCTGATCGCCGATGGCCAGGTCTTCTCCGCCATCTTCCGGCATGGGGAGGGAGGCGGCTCGATTCAGCTTCCTCCCATGAAAAATGTTCCCGTGGGTTCCAGAATCCGCGTGACCGGCATTTGCATGATCGATGCCACCAACCCCTTCAACACCACCAAGGAAGCTCCTTTCAGTATCCTGATGCGCTCTTTCAACGACATTACGGTCGTCGCCCAGCCTTCCCTGGTCAATACGCGCAACCTTCTTATAGCCCTCGGCGTGCTGCTGATCGTGGTGTTCGTCGTGATCGCGAGGGGCTGGGCTCTGGAACACAAGGTGCGGCGCCAAACCGCCATGATGTCGGCTCGCACCGAGGCCGAGGCCGAAGTGGAGCGGCAGCGCAGCCGCATTCTCGAGGACATCAACGAATCGCGGCCCCTCTCCGAGATCCTCGTGCAGATTGTGGCAATGGTATCCTCCTCGTTGCATGGCGCTCCATGCTGGTGTGAAATCGCCGATAGAGAGAGGCTTGGCGATTGCCCGCTGGAGCAAGACAGCCTGCGCATCGCCCGCGCGAGCATCGATGCTCGCGTCGGTCCGGCGCTCGGCACGCTCTTTGCCGGACTCGATCCGAAGACGCCGCCGATCGACCGTGAAATCGTAGCTCTCCACAACGGGGCGCGGCTGGCCACGCTCGCCATCGAGACCCGGCGGCTCTACTCCGATCTGCGCCGCCGCTCGGAGTACGACCTGCTTACCGATATTCCCAACCGCTTCGCGATAGAAAAGTTCATCGAATTGCAGATCGAAGTTGCGCGCCAGTCCGGAAGAATCCTCGGATTGATCTATATCGACCTCGACAAGTTCAAGCCGATCAATGATATGTTCGGCCACCATGCGGGAGACCTTTACCTCCAGGAGGTTGCCCTGCGCATGAGCCGCCAGTTGCTGGGCCGCGATATGCTGGCCCGGCTGGGCGGCGACGAATTCGCCGCGCTGGTCTCGCTCCTCCATGGTCACAACGACATGGACACAATCGTTGCCAGGCTGGCAGGATGCTTCGACGCACCCTTTGTCATCGAGGGGCATGTCATCAGGGGTTCAGCCAGCATCGGCGTTGCTCTTTATCCAGAGAATGGAACCACAAAAGACGCCCTGCTGAACGCTGCCGACGCCGCTATGTACGAGGTGAAGAAGAGCAAGCTGCATGTCGAAAACAGTTTGGCTCAGAACCTGTAGATTGGCTCTCCAATTCACACGCCCTTATTGGCAATGTAGGAGTCGCTTTCCTTCCACCCCAGCGACCGAGACCTGTCGCCGGGGATCCTGGGCTGTTGGTCGCGTCGACTTGAGTGCACTGGTTCCGGGGTACATCTTCCCTGGTTTTGCGATAGCGATACCTATACATCTGTATCTGAAACTCCGTGAATGGCCCATCTCTGAGCTAAGATTCCCATCCGAGCCCCTTAGTTCTCCGCGCCGATGGCCGCCGCCCGCCGCCAATCGCGCAGTCCCACGATGGCGAGCGCGACGAAAGCCGCATAGAGCAAGGCGGTCAAAAGAAGATTTTCGCGGAGAAATTCGCCAACATAAACAATGTCCACCACAATCCACAGCCACCAGTTAGCGATATGCTTGCGTGCCTGCCACCAACCGCCCAAGATGCTGAAACTTGTCAGCATTGCATCCAGATACGGCAGCGAGGCATGGTAGTGCTTCATCCAAACTCCCAGCGCAAGGCCTCCCAATGCCCCCGCAACAACGCCAATAAGCAGGTTCGGCAAGGGCAGTCGCACCACGCGCACATCGCCCTCTTCGCGCACGCCCTGCTCCCAATACCACCATCCGTAAATCGTCAATGGCAAACCGCCAACGAGCAGCAGTGCAAACGAGAATAGCTTTGCCTGATAGGAGATCACGAGGTAGGCAAGATCGGAGATGATTCCAATCGGCCAGCAAGCCATCTTTCTCTTTGTTGTAAGCCATATACTCACAATGGCCGTGACCGCGCCTAGTATTTCTAGCCAATTCTCAATAAAGTACCTGCCAATTGCTGCCAAGCTCATTGTTCGCCAACTCTCTCAGGCGTCCCGGCCCAACGGCGAATTGCATCCAGCAGCTTATGATCGCCCGCGCCGCGAAACCAGCGCGCATGACCTATAAGATAATCGATCAAGGCCACGCGCGCCTCATCTTCCGAATGCAGCACGCCAATAAAGTAATCCGCTTCCGTGAGCGCAAACTCCGCGTGGCAGAGAGCGGTCATCGGCGCCAGAGCCGCGGCCTCTGCGTCCGTCAGCGGACGCACTTGCTCGTAGCCGTCCAGCAGCGCGTGCAAATGATCGATGTGTACGCGCACGTCTTCTCCGCGCGTGGAGTCTTGCATCAGCTCAAGCCACTCGACGATATTGCGCTCGATGGCCTGCGCTAAGTCATGCATGGCGTTGGTGCGGTCGGCGAGGCCGAAGTCGATGATGGCCACGGCTTGCGCATCGTCGCCGGCATCGCTCCACAGCAGATTCGAAGCATGCAAATCATTGTGCGTCCATAACGGTTTGAGCGCAGGCAAAAGCGGCAGAAGCTCCGCATGATACGGCGCAAGCAATTCGAGCGATTCATCGCAGCTTGCGCGTGTAACAGCAGCATGAGCCAGCGCGGGTCGCGCGGCCAGGTAGCGTTCCATCGCCGCTCCCGGATCGTCCGCCGCAAAAATTGTGAAGCCCGCCACCAGTGGCTGTGTCTTGCGGCGCGGCGCGTCAAATCCTTGCGCGACCAGATGCAGGCGCGCCAGCGCCTCTCCCGCGGAGCGTGCGTGAGCAATGGAACGAAACGGCGTCCACGAGAGCGCGTCCTCATAAATGTCCACGCCAGCGGGCGCTTCATGCACCTCGTAGGTCCATTCTCCGCGCTCCATGGCCGTCTCGCCCGAAGAGGCCGCAAAGACGCGCGGCACCGGCGCGCCGTGCTCGCGCAGATGCTTCATGAAGCGATGCTCTTCAAGCAATCCTTCGCGGTCGCGGACCGTTCTGTGATGGCGCTTGATGAAGACTCGCCCGGTGCGCGTGGCCACCACGCTGGCTGCGGAAAACGGCCGCGGACTTACCGAAAGAATTTCAATCGGCTCGCCGCAGTTAGGTAGGTCCACGAGCAGCGCGCGCACTTCGACGAGCGTGAGCGGGAGCCAGTCCGCTTCAACCAGTGTGCCGTCCATGCCGTGCGCCTTTGCGGTTGTGCTCATCGCTCGTGCATCCTATGTTTTCGCTCGTTTACCTAGTATCGTGACCGCATGAATTTGTAATATGCGGATTGTAGCGCCGGTCTCCTGACCGGCTGTAGTGCGGGCGTCCTCGCCCGCGCTTGTCCAAGAATCATCACCAATTGATGTGCTCTAAACACTAGAAAGTATAGTGCGCCGAGAGGCGCACCGTCGTGGGCGCGCCCAGGTGGATAAAGGTATCGCCATAACTTGCGCCGGTATCCTTCCAATAGCGCTTGTCCGTGATGTTATCGGCATAAAGGCGCAGAGTTACATGGCCCTGCTCGCCGCCGGGCGTGTAGCGCGCGCCCAGATTGAAGAGGTTGTAGCCGGAGACGCTGACCAGGTCATCGCGCGTGGCCTCCTTGCGGCCGGTGTAGCCCCAGCCGGGCATCAGGTGCAGCCCGCGCGCATGAGGCACCAGCACGTCGGCAAACAAAGCCGTGCGCAGATGAGGCACATTGAGCACTTGTTTGTTGTCGAAGGCTGGTGTGCCAGTTTCATCGGAGAGAGCGCGAATCGCCGCCGCCGAGGCTGTCAGCCGCAACCAATTCGTTACCTTGCCCTCCGCATTCAACTCAATGCCGTCGTGCGTTTCGCGGCCCTCGGAGACAAAGCTCTGATCACCCAGATCGTCTATCGTCATTGGATAGAAGAACGGCGCGCGCATATGAAAGAACGCCGTCGTAAGAAGAATGCGCTGGCTTGGCTCGAACTTGGCGCCGATCTCGGCCTGCCGCGTGAAAAACGGAGACAAATAGTATCCACCAGCCCAAAAGGGAGCTTGCGGTCCCAGCGAAAGCATCACGCCGTAGTTACCATAGAGGGTAAGATTATTTGCGGGGTTATAAGTGACTGCGTATTGCGGCAGCCAGATGGTTTTATCCGTGAAATTCAATGCCCCAGACTCATTTGTGCCTGAATAATTATGATCGCGCACCGAATCAAACCGGCCGCCCGCTAACAGTTGAATGTGACCAGGCAAATGAATCCTGTCCTGCATAACTGCGGATGATTGATGATTGTTTTCCGCGAGTGCTCGCGGTCCGGCCGATTGTAGCGGATCCTCGATAGTGAACGCCGTGATGGGTTGGTAGATGTTCTCTGAACCCACGTAAGTATACACCGAGCCATCCTGCACGGTTGAAGGCGCGTTCAACGGCGGCGCGCCGGGCAGTTGCACGCTGCGCAGGAATAACTCGCCGCCGCCAGTCAGATCGTGTGTGATAGCTCCTGTCTTCACGCGGCCAGTGACAATCGCCTCGGCCTGCGCGTCGATGCGCAGCTCGCCGGGGTCGCGGTAATCATAGATGTCATACGTGCCGTCGGGCGCAAAGAACCATGGATAGGGAGCCGAGCCGGTATTGCACTCGGCTTCGTTGTAACAGCCATACGCATAAATTACGTTGTCATCAATCAGCGAATGACTGTAACTAGCCGCGGCGAAGGCTTTCCACTCATGCGGCAGATCGTAGTCCAACCGCGCGCCGGTGTTGATGGTGTCGAAGGTATTGGGCTTGGCCCATGTCTGCTCTCCCAGCATCGTCGAAGGATAGACCTGGTCGAGACTGGGCACGGTCGTTCCGCCCAGCAACTGATAGCCGCAAACCGAGCGCTCGACCTTGTGCTGGTACTCAAAATCTCCCTTCAAAATCGCAACCGGGCTGAGCTTCCAGTCAGCCGCGCCCGCGCCCATCGCGCGCCAGCCGTTGGCGTCGCTGACATAACTCATGATCTGCTCGCCGGCCACATTCGCGCGCACGCCCACCTGCTTGCGGCTGCCGAAGAGATGCCCCAGATCGACGGCGCCATAACTGCTTCCGCGATGATCGGTGGCCACATCGACGGCCTGGACCATCGCCGGCCGCTTGGTCACATAGTCAATCAGCCCGCCCGCCGAGGCCACGCCGCTCTCCACGCCGGCGATGCCTTTGAGAAACTCGACGCGCTCCTTGTTTTCCAGCGGCACATCCTGCTCGCCGGCGATGGTCATGCCGTTGANNATGGAGGCGTCGTTCTTCACCACGTCAGAGAGCAGGCGCGCGCCCTGGTCCATGAGCAGTTCGCGGGTGACGATCGTGGCCGAAAGCGGCGTCTCCAGCAGCGTTGCGCCGTCCAGCGTGCCCACCGTGACGGCCTCGGGAAGATAATCGTCCTTCACTTCGCCATGCACCACTACGGTCGTGATCACGCGCGGAATCTTCGGCGCGGCTGCGGCGGGCTGGGTCGCGGCAGGAGTAGGAGTCGCGGCGGATGGGGGAGTTGTGGCAGGCGTGGGCGCGGGGCTTTGCGCTGTTGCGCTCAGAGGCGCGGCGAGGCAGAGGAGCAAGGCTGCGGTTGAAACGGCGCGGATCAGCGGTGCGGCAGTGAAACGAGACATGAATTCCCCTTGTTTGGAGTACATGAAACAAGAGAAATCACGCGAGAATTCGAAGATGAAGGCTGCCAGAATTGGAAAGCTTCCCACGCCGGTATTANNTGGAGCACCCCTGTTTCAATGTTTTTATTGAATCACTCCCGGCCCGATTTTGCAAGCCGGCCGATGCGCCCAATCAAGGCAGGGAACTCCCTTTGGAGGGGCGATGCAAAGAAGCAGGAGGCGTCTTACCGCGCCAGAACCCGGCGCAGCTCCTCGCGCTTGGCGGCGACCTCATTGACCGTATCCTGCACCTTGGCGAGGACGTCCTGCACCTGGTCGATATAGTCGGGCAGCGCATTCCACCAGGAGTGCAGCGTCTCCTGCTGGTCGAGCAGGGCCAGGGCCGTGCCCGAGGCGGCGGCCACCATTCCAGCGCGGCGCTCGCCTGCCAGCAGCAGCAAACCGGCTGTCACAAGGGTTCCACCGGCCGCAAATCCGACCCAGTTCATGGTTTCGGATTCGACGATCTCCGGCATTGCTGAAAAATCATTCACTGGCTGGGAAAGCGGGACTACCACCATCTTGTCTCCTTCTGCCCGGACCGCGGTCTCGGGATCGGTGCATACAGTATCACCCTAAATCGCCGGCCGTGCCTAGAATAATAAGAGCCTGCCAACAAACTTGGGGTTGCCTGCAACCTCAGTCCAGGTCAAACTCACGAAACGGCTTGCCGTCGGGGGCGTCCTTGGCCTTGCGCAGCGCCTCGGCGAACTTCTTCTCAAAGAGGTCTTCCTTGTTCTTCTCCGCCTCGACCGACTGGCGGAAGAGCGACTCCTTGCGCTCATCCTGCTCGCGCATCGCCTTGGCCGCCGTCTCCAGATCCTCAAACATCCGCTTGCGCGGCGCAGGAGTATGGCTCACCACCAGGCCGGTGGCGCCGTCCACCTGGATCATCGCCCCGCAATCCGGGCACGCAATCTCGAAAATCTTGTCTTTCTTCTTGGCCATTTTGTTTCTTGGAGAATTGTAAGCGCTGCGGCGCAGCTTGCATAGAGGGCTCTTGCTCGCGTCAAGTGTACGCAATGTACGCTATAAAACGTACATTATGGTACACTCTTCCCATGGAAGTCCCTATCACCCAATTTCGCCGGGAGATCTTCTCGCTCGCCAATCAGGCGCTGGATGGCGGCGAGGTCTGGTTTACGCACAAGGGGCGCCGCCTCAAGATAGTGCCCGAAGGCAAGCCCGCCAACCGCCTCAGCCGGATAACGCCGATGGAGGTCATCAACTACGCTGAGGGCGGCCTTGAGAATACAGGCCTTTTAGAGGAGATGACCCGCGCATGGGAGGCTGACTGGGATCGTGACTTTGGCCCTGCGCCAAATCTCGAAACCGCCCCCAATCAGACGAGCGTCAAGCGATGATTGCTTATCTCGATACACAGGCTCTTGTCTGGCTCTCTCAGGGCAGCTTGGACGATATCAGCCCCAAGGTCACTCGGCTGATTGAGCAAGCCGATCTGTACTACTCACCGATGGTGTTTTTTGAGCTTGAACTCCTCTTCGAGATCAAACGCATTAAGCAGTCTGCCCGCGATATTCAACGCAAGGTCGAGTTCGAGCTTGGCGTTCGCCTCTGCGATCTACCCTTTGCAACCATCGCAGCCGCCGCCCTTGACGAGAAGTGGACCCGCGATCCCTTCGACCGGCTCATCGTCGCCAATGCCAAGGCCAACGGCTTCGCCTGGCTGATCTCCGCCGACGAATCGATCCGTCAGCACTATCCGCGCGCCGTCTGGTAAAGCAGTTCGCGTCTGCCTATTTGCTCACGGCCGGGCGCACATGCAGGATGATGCGCCGGTAGGAGGTCAGCGGCAGCTTTCCCTCGCCGGTCACCGCCAGAATGATGTGCGCGATTCCCGTCCCCTTGCAGGGTGCCGGCCAGAGCCCGGCCGGCCCGCAGACGCTCTCCGCCCGCACCGTAGCCCGGTTCGTCTCGGCATCGGTCAGCGTCACCCCTGCCAGGTTTCCGTCCGCGCTGCCCGCCTCCGCATAGTGGAACCAATGGAAGTGCAGCTTCTGTCCGTCGGGATTGGTGCTGCGGCTGGCGTCCAGCGTAACACTTTGCCCAACCGTTACATCCAGCTCCACCGGCGCCGTCCCCGCGGCTCCGTTCACCTCCACCAGCGGGCGATGGATGGAGTGAGCAAAGTCGGCCACCGTCCACGTCATGCGGGCCGCAAAGTCGTTCTGATAGGCCTGGCGCCAACGCCAGATCGTCGCCTGGTCCGAAGTGTGCTCCTGCCCATCCGCCCCGATCACCGTATCCTGCGAGCTCCCCCGCGACAACTCGCTGCCGCCCTGGCTCCAGAAGGGATGCGTCTCCCCATGCGGCTGCCGGTAAACATAGCGTCCGCCCCATCCGCCCCAGTCCGGCCGCCGGTAGGCGTTGAGGCCGTTGTCGATCAGCCCCAGATACGAGGGCGTGTCCCCCTCCATGATGTACGCCACACGCGGATAGATCTTGCCCAGCGCTCCCTTGCCGCGGATGTTCTCGTCCAGCCACGCGTTGGTCACTGGTCTCGGGTCGGCCCCTACCTCCTTGCTGTAGTAGGCGTCGCTGCTGATCCCCGTCCAGGTCGCAAAGTAGTATTCGTTCCCATCCTGGGTTGAGGGCATCACGATATAAAACAGGCCGGGAAACTCCCGCCGCAGCCACGCTCCCGCATCGTCCTGGTCGCTGATCGAATAGACCCGCAGCTTGCCCACAAGCCGCGCAGCCTCCTCTGGCGGCTTGCTCGCCCGCAGCTCCATGAGCGCCTGGGCCAGCGTGTTCGCCCCGCCCCAGATGCAGACCCAGAGCGGGCGGCTGTCTTCCCTCTCCAAAGCGCGCACAATCGCCTTTGCGCCCTCCGACGCCTTGCCCTCGCCCGTGGCCGCCATGCCGTAGCCCGGCTGCCCGGCGTAGACTCGGCTGAGCAACTCCGCGGCCGCCGGCCAGCCTTGCGCATTCAACAGCAGATTGGGCCGCGCCTGCCCGTAAGCCTCGATCAACGTCCGCATCGTCTCCGGATGGATGGCCGTCTTCTGCCAGGTCGAGGTCGAGGCGATCAGCCCCTCGATCTCCAGTTCATTCGAGTAGATCAGCAGCCGCACCAACGACATCTGGTCGTCCGGCTCGTTGCCGATGTCGCTGATGACGATCACCCGCGGCCGGCCCGTGAAATCGTCCACGTGCGTTGGAGGCAGCGATTGCCCCGCCAGTGTTGCCGCCCATCCCAGCGCCAAACCGGCTGCCAGAGCCATCCATCCCGCTAACGTTTTGCGAATTTCCATCGATTCTCCTTCTTCCCTGCGCACACACGAAGATACATCGAGATGAGGCGGTGTGCAACCAGACGCGATGGAATTTCCTCACAATTTTTTTGGCAATCCAATGGGTAAGCTGCGACTGAACTTCTATCTCGGAATCAAACGCCCTGGACGCTGGCCAGCGAACGCGTCTGGCTTGCCACGCATCGCTTTGCAGCCAAAACGTTCGTGGCGGGCGGCCTGGTTGGGTTGGTGTTTTCGATTGTTGGCCTCTTTCTCTGGGCAATCCTGGCTACGCTGGTTGGAGCTCTTGCGCCTGTGGTATATTCGCTGGTGATTTACAAACAACTGGAAAGGCGCGGCGAGATCGATGAGGGTCTTCCACGCGAGCCGGGATAACAAGGATGAATCGCATCGCAAGAACATTGGCGCTGATCGCGCTCGCGGCAACCGCCTGTTTTTCCCAGGCCAAGAAAGAAGAAACGCCCAAGCCCGCGCAGTCGATCGCGGAGCTGAAGCAGCAGTTGGAGAAGATTCTAAGCGACACCCATACGCCCGGAGTTTCAGTCGCCATCGTGCATCGCGACGGCCCCGAATGGGTTGCCGGCCTGGGCAAATCGGACGTGGCGACGAATCACGCCACGACCGATGAGACGCTCTTTCGCATCGGTTCCACCTCCAAGGCTTTTGCCTCGCTCTCCATTCTCAAGCTGGTGAATGAAGGCAAGCTATCGCTCCAGGATCCGGTGCATAAACTCGTGCCCGAGATCTGGTTTGAGAATCGCTGGGAGGCAACCGACCCGGTGCGCGTCGTGGACCTGCTGGAACACACCACTGGATGGGATGATCTGCATATGCGCGAATATGCCAAGAACGCCAAAGGCATGACTCTGCGCGAAGGTCTGGATTATGACCACCACTCGCGCACCTCCCGCTGGCGGCCGGGAACACGCATGGCCTATTGCAACTCCGGGCCTCCGGTCGCCGCTTACATCGTTGAAAAGATCACCGGACAGCGCTTCGAGGATTATGTAACTCAGAATTTCTTTCTACCCATCGGCATGAAGACAGCCACTTACTTCGAGCAGCCATCGCCGCAGTTGACCACTCTCTATCACAGCGATGGAAAAACTCCATATCCATACTGGAATATCATCGAGCGCCCCGCCGGAGCCATCAATGCCTCGGCCAAAGACATGGCCGCGTATGTGCAGTTCTATCTCAATCGCGGCGCGGCAGACGGCGCACAGGTCATCCCCTCCGCTTCGATTGACCGCATGGAAACGCCGACGCGAACCTGGGAGGCGCAAGCGGGTTTGAAGGCCGGTTACGGTTTGAGTAACTACACCAGCGTTCACGATGGCTTTGTCTATCACGGCCACGATGGCGGCGTGGACGGCGGAATTACAGAGTTGTCCTATCTGCCGGAATATAACGTTGGCTACTTCTATAGCATCAACTCCGCCAATGGCGCTGCCTTCGGCAAGATCAGTGACGCGATTCGCGCTTACATCACGCGAAACCTCACTAAGCCAACGGTGCCCGCCGCCGGGCAGTTGCCCTCCAATGCGCAAGAGTGGACAGGCTGGTATGAGGCCAACGCAATGCGCATGAAGATGCAGGAATTCATTGCGCCATTGGCCATGCAGCGTCTGCGCTTCAAGGACGGCGAGTTGCAGTTTTCGTCCTATGGGCCGTCGAAACAAAGCTTCATTCCCGTCAGCGGCCTCCAATTTCGCTACAAACCAGATAAGGGCCCGGCCGAACCAGTTGCCACAGCTGCGCTGCTAGCGCCTAACTCCGAAGGCCGGTTTGTCTTTATCGGAACAACGTACAAGCGCATCCCCGCATGGCTGGCGTTGAGCCGCATCGCGTTGACGATCTGGTTCCTGCTTGCCTTCGTCTCCATCCTCCTCTATGCGCCCTTCTGGATCTTCGGCGGACTCATCAAGCGCCGCCGCCCAGCCGAGCGCATGATGCGCCTCTGGCCGCTGATTGCCGTTCTGAGCCTGCTGGCGTTTATTGGTCTCGCCATTCTCTCCGGCAGTGACGCAATCGCGCGCCTGGGAAACCTGACCATTTATTCCTTCGGACTTACCATCACCACGCTGCTCTTTGCCGCGGCCTCGCTGGCCGGCGCAGTTACTTTGTGGCGGGCGCGGAAACAGGAGATACGCCGCAGTGTCCGCTGGTATTCGATCGCAGTTACTGCCGCGCTGCTGATCGCGGTCGTGTACCTGGCCTATTTTGGCGTAATCGGCATCCGTACTTGGAGCTAGGGAATATTCGTTTTTACTATAGACTTCCGTGCCCCATCCTTTNNTGCGGAAAGGGTGGGATGCCAATGAAAATAGAGTCTACACTGATTCCGAAAATGCTTTAAATGCCGCACCAAGCCTGCAAACCAGCAACGGCCCCGCTCGCATGAGCAGGGCCGTTGCAGTTTGAACAGCGATCGATGAAATGAGTTAGTGCTTCTCCGCCGCGGAGGCGATCTTAGCTTCGGCTTCGGCTATCACGCGCAATGCTTCGGTGTAAGC
>PLPA01000086.1:0-11891 GCA_003159355.1 Acidobacteriaceae bacterium
CAGGACTCGAATCTGATCAGCGTCTTCCGGCGGAATACTGTGACCGGAGCGCTGGCCGATGAGGGCAAGAGTTTTGCCGCGGCCGAGCCGATGCGCATTTTATTTGCGTGAAGTCAAGGGAACTAGGAACAGAAAAAGCCCGAAGAATCATGCGCTCATCAGAACCGGATCGCCAAGCTGGACATTCTCCTCAGCCGCTGTTTCCTGTTCCGCTTCGGCCTTCATTGGCATATGCGCCAGCTCCCAGGCTGAGCGGTCCTTGATCAGGCGCGAGACCAGCGCCGTGTGCATGGCGTGCCCGGCGCGCTCCGCGACCACGTGCCCCTCGATGCGCCGCCCGGCCAGCGAAAGGTCGCCGATCAGGTCAAGGACTTTATGGCGCACATACTCGTCGGGGAAGCGTAGCACTCCGTTTACAAGGCCTTTGGCGTCGAGGATGATGGCATTCTCCGGCCCCGCGCCGCGGATCAGGCCCATGTCGCGCAGCCGTTTCTCGTCGGCCTGGTAGCCGAAGGTGCGCGCCGGGGCGATGAAGGTGCCGTAGGTTTCGGCGGCCAAGTCAATGGAGGCGCTCTGGTGACCCACGGGCGCGGGAAAATCGATGACGTATTCGATGCTGTAGCCGGAGCCGGGATAGACTCCGATGAATTTGTTCCCTTCACGCACCTCGACCGGGCGCAGCACGCGAACGGTCTCGCGGCGGCGGCGCTGGGTGCGGATACCCACGCTCTGGAAGGCCTCGACGTAGGCCAGGGCGCTGCCGTCCAGGATAGGCAGCTCCAGGTTGTCCAGCTCGGCAATCACGTTGTCCACGCCCATGCCGATCAGCGCCGAGAGCAAATGTTCCGTGGTCTGAATCAGCACGCCTTGGCGCATCAGACTGGTGGCGTAGCTCACCTTGGCCACGTAGCGGCCGATGGCGGGAATTTCAAAGTTGTCCAGGTCGGTGCGGCGGAAGACGATGCCCGAGCCGGCCAGCGCGGGCAACAGGCGCAGATGCACCGGCGCTCCAGAGTGCAGCCCCACCCCGGTAAAATCCAGGGGCGCTGCAATTGTCTGCTCCAGGTGCGCGGGGTTAGGCAATAATTTTGTCTCCGACGGCGCAAAACAAGCGCAAGCGTAAGATTAGACCTCCGGGGCTATCTCTGTCCTGTGGTATTTTTGCCACACTTTGCGCCAGTTAGACGATTTTAACGACAGAATCCGAGCACTCTGCAGCACACAAACGTCTCATCAGCAGGCGGCCCGGTGGCTGGATTGTCCGCAGAGTGCAGAATAGCCGGAGCGCCTGATACACTTCCCTCAAGCACCACTTGGAGTTAGAAAACGCTATGAAACAAACAGCTTTGATTCTGATGTTGGCGGCCTGCACCGTGGCCGCAACCGCCCAAACCCCTGCGCCGCCGGCTGCACCCGCTGCCAAGCCGGCCGTCGCCGCCACTACCGCAAAGCCTGCCACTGCTGCAACAGCCTCTACGGCCAAGCCGGCTGCCGCGGCGGCAAAAGCTGCTCCAGCTACGCCCCCGACCGTTGCGGCTCTCATCAAGGAACCTGCTGCGATTGCAACCAAGGGAATTCAAAAGCCACTCTTCACGGTCGCCCTGCGTTACAAGGACATCAAGGTCGGCGACGGCGCCCCAGCCGAACCCGGCAAACAGCTTAAAATCTTTTTCACTTTATGGACGAAAGATGGAGTGGAGATTGACTCCACCGACGATCACCGCACCCCGCAACTGGACAAGGACCATAAACCGGTTGTGGATGCCAACGGCAAGCCCGTGCTGGGTGATCCCCAGCCTATGCCGGTGGTTATGGGACAGGGCCGTCCGCTCCCCGGCTGGGATATGGGATTCGAGGGCATGAAAGCAGGTGGTACGCGCCGCGTCTACATTCCCTGGCAGTTGGGATTGGGCGCCCGCGACATGCCAGCACGCGACCCTAAGCATTCGGCGGTTCCCGCCAAAACCGATCTGATCCTTGAGGTCGAATTGAAGGAAGTGACGGACGCTCCGCCGCCGCCTCAGCATCCCGACATGATGCACGGAATGCGCCCGGGAACCGGTGGACAGCCGATGCAGCCGAGGCCCGGCGCTCCCGGTGCCCCTGGTGCGCCTGGCGCTCCGATGCAGCTGATGGTCACGCCTAAACCGGTGGCCCCGCCCGCACCCGGCGCAGCGCCGAACGCGGCAGCTCCGGCAATGCCCGTGGCTCCGGCTGCGCCTCCGGCAACCACGCCGGCTGTACCGCCAACCCCGGCTCCGCCGCCAGCCAAGTAGCGCCCTGATGCTCCGTGCCCCATCCTTTTCGCGCTCTTAGCGAAAAGGGTGGGAAGCCAGAAACCTCAAATGTATCCAGGAAATAGGAAAACCATCAGGCCACGGGCAGAGGCAACTCCGGCGTGGCCTGAATCAGTTGGCGGGTATAGGCCTCTTGCGGATCGTCGCACAGCGCCACGGCCTCGCCGGTCTCCACCAGCCGGCCCCGCTCCATCACCGCGATCCGCGTCGATAGATAGCGCACCAGCGGCATGGAGTGGGAGATGAACAGATAGGTCAGCCCGTACTCGCGCTGCAACAGCCGCAGCAGATTCACAATCTGCGCTCCCACGCTTACATCCAGGGCCGAAACCGGCTCGTCCAGAATCAGCAGCTTCGGCCTGAGCGCCAGCGCGCGGGCAATGTTGATGCGCTGCCGCTGCCCGCCGCTGAACTCGTGCGGATACCGCCCCAGCGCCGATTCGTCGAGGCCGACTTCGGAGAGCAGATCGACGGCTTTGGCGCGTAGGGCGGCGGAGTCGGTCTTGATTCCGGCCTCGCGCCGATGGATCAGCAGCGGCTCGGTGACAATCTCCAGCACCTTCATGCGCGGATTCAGGGCGGCGTAGGGATCCTGGAAGACGGGCTGCATGTGGCGGCGCAGGCGGTGCAATTCAGTGCGCGAGGCGAGGGCCACGTCGATGCCGTTCACGCGGACGCTGCCCTGGGTGGGTTCCACCAGCCCCAGAATCATCCGCGCCAGCGTCGTCTTGCCCGATCCCGATTCGCCCACCAGCCCCAGCGTCTCGCCGGATTCAATCGAGAGCGATACATTCTCGACGACGGCGCGCTGTTCCGTGCCCAGCCCCACCCGCCGGGGATAGCTCTTGCCTACCGCATCCACCTCAACCAGCGCCATGCATTGATGGTAAATGGAATCCCGCCCCTATCAGGATTGCCCCCAAAAAGATTGGGGGATCTGATTGCTCAGATCCCCCAGGAGTTGCGGATGGGTTTGATTAGAAGGTGAAATGCAGAGCAATGCGAATTTTGCGTGAAAGCTGGTAAGCCAACGGCTTTCCATATAAACTGTCGACCGTAATTCCGTCCGTGGTCATCAGAGTCTTCCAGTCATATGGACTCTCAAAAGCGGTATAGGCAGTTGCTGGGTCCGCCACGGTTCCCAGAGATAATCCACCGGGCGCGAGGAAACCGCCGTAATTGTTCGAGTCGATCTCTGATCCATACTCAGTGACAGCCCTTTGATTGAGCAAATTGGTAAGCGTGGCGTCAAAGCTGATCGACGATGTCTCCTTCAAGTTGACAGTATGTTTCAGGTTGAAGTCGGTCTGCGTATACCACGGCGTGCGGCGTGCGTACGTGTTGCCAACCGTGATAACGCCGGTTGTGGTGTTCTGAGACACATCGGTCCACATTCCGCGGCCCTCTGTGTAATCGAAGTACGCTCCGCCCTCGCCCGGTCCATAGGTCTCACCCACATCGATATAGCTGCTCAGCGGTGATCCCTGATAGGCCACCTGGAATATGCCGAAATCGGTCACATTCTTTTTGCCCAATCCGAACTTGCTCCAGGGCAGATCATACGAAACATTACCCTTAAGCGTATTCGGACGATCCGTTGCCAATGGGCCATTGGCGGAACTGCCGTCAGCCTTGAAGTAGAAGAACGGTTCGTCAAAGGCGCGGCTATTGTTGGGTGAATTGCGGCCTCCACCACCGTCTGCGAGATCACTATCCGTCAGACCGGAGTAGTTTCCTCTCAGTTTGCTGTAGGTGTAAGAGAATGTGCCAAACCAGTTCTGGCTAAGGCTCTTTTTCAGGCTAAACTCCAAGCCATCATAGCTACGAACCGCCTTGGGATTCGGTTGGCAACCGGTGCAATCGCCTTCCGTGCCGGTAAGGTACTTGTAATAGTCGTTAAATGAGTCGTTCGCTCCCTCGCCGGGGTTCACGATCTCAAATACTTCTCCGCCCATGGAAGGAATGTAGATGGCCGCGTCTTCAATTGCATGGTCCAGACGGCGGCGATCCCAGCGAGCTTCAAAGGCCAGATTCGGGTTGAGTTGGTAATCCACGCCAAAGACGGTTTCATGCTGGCGATAGGGCTTGATATTGGGCACCGCACCCTCATTGGCGCGATAATTCGCGTTTTCCACGAACGGGAAGTCGGTGGCGCTGGGTGCGGTTCCTGAAGCATAGTTCGGCTGAGTTGAAGGACTGCCATTGCAATACCGATTGCTTGAATCGAAGGTGGGATCGATTTCCTGGTAGTTCGGCGAATTCATCAAATAAGTGCAATTCTGCCAGTACTGACCACCAAACGAACTGATAGCCAGATTCAGCTTCATGATGTCGTTGAAGACACCATATTCGCCGAAGGCCTTCATCTTTCCGTTTTGGAAGACATCCCATGCAACGCCAACGCGCGGTTCAATCTTGCTGCCCCATCCAAAGCTGATTGGATTCGGTGCAGCTGTTCCGCCGGGCGCCTTATCCGCAGGCAGAAATTCCTTTTCAATTCGAATTCCGGCATTGATTGTGAGTCCCTTGCCGAGGGTCCATGCATCCTGGGCAAAAAACGAGTTGTTGTAACTGATCGCCGTTCCTTCAGTGCCAGAATCGTACACTGTCGCATAACCATAAGTACCGGTGCAACCAGTCAGAGCACCGGTTGTACCGTCGTACACGCCATAGCTTTTCCCGTACGCATTCACTTCGGCTTGGCAAGCAGCGGTTCCTACGGACGTTTGAACACTATAGGTCTGAGCCGTTGCTGTGGAAGGTGATGGTAGCGTAACGGCACCTGGGAAGAGTTGGATTTCCGGAGTATTATTGTTCTGGAAGATGTCGTTGGATTCGCGGTTAAGCTGATAGCCGAATTTAACGTTGTGCGTACCAATCGTCTTACCGGACTTATACCAGGAGATCGCTTCATCCAACTGGATATGCTTGTTGGCATTGCGGCGCGTCTCCGAATTATACGCAGTATTTTCCGTGCCGCTGGATTGGCTCAAACTTGCCGGCCATGCCGGGCAATTGGCTGGCAAAGTACCGGAGGGGCAAAGTGCTTGCTGACCTTCACCAGAGACCCAGAATACCCAAGCGTCTGCGGGGGTCAAGAAACCATAGTCATGGTAGTTTTCGAAGAAGTATCCAAAACGAGTCGTTGAAACCATGCTCTTGGTCAAAGTGATGTCGGCGCCGGTATTAACGGTAATGTTCGGAGCGGCATTTCCCATGGCGTGAGCATAGTCAATAGGAGCATTCGATGTGCTGACATTGAGCAGTCCGTTAGTCGAATCAGCGTAAGGGAGGTGCTCGCCAGTCTCTTCTTGTCCCTGATAGAGCCACGATCCGAATACTCGAATCTTTTGGGTGATAGCAGCATCCAGGCGAGCATAGCTATAGTAGGTCTGCTGGTTCTGACTAAAGGACAATTCTCCGAGCCCACCACCATAGTTGAGCCAGTTGTCTTTGCGCTCTTCCGTAGTCCATTCAGGGTTGAAGGCCACAAACGCGTAAACGCGATCCTTCAAGTTTGTGCCAATGCGATCGGTAATGAACTTCGGCAGTAATCCGAACAGCGGGCCGCCCAACGTGACACCAGGAAAGACATCCGCGGTTTTATCTTTCGTCGGCTGATAATTTTGATAGTTCGGATCGTTCGGAACACCGTTGGCTCCAGCGGGAATCGTTACGCCAGCTGGATCATAACGCGAAAATGCATTTGGCGATCCATCCATATTCTGATTTTCAAACGTAGAAAAGATCGAACCGTGCCAATGATCCGTGCCTTTCTGCATGATGACATTGATAACCCCGCCCATCGCGCCGCCATACTCGGCTTCAACACCGGAGGTCTTCATCTCCACTTCTTGGATGAAGTCCATGGGCACATTGGTATGCGAATAGCCGCCGATGATGTTGGCCGTCTCTTGGCCCTCCACCAGATAGGCATTCTCCGAATCGCCGCCGCCGCCCACGGAGAAGCCGAACTGGCCGCCGTTGCTGCCATTGCCCGGAGAGGTGCCTCCGCTTCCTCCGTTCACGGTGCCGTTCTGGCTATTAACTCCCATTCCCATCAGCGGCTCGTTGCGCGCCATCGGAGAAAATTGAATAACCGACTGGAACGAAGTGCCGTGGGGAAGAGCCTTCAGTTCTTCCGAGGGAATGTTGGTCAACGTGGTGTTGGTGGTGGTGTCGATCATCGGGCCTTCGGTGTTGACGATGACCACGGTCTTCACCGCGCCGACTGTGAGCTCCAAGTTCACAGTCGGAAGATGGCCCACCTCAAGCTCCAAACCCTCGCGTTTGAGGGTATCAAAGCCCTCTGCCTTGACGGTGAGGATATACGTGCCTGGCGGAAGGTTGGAGAAATGATAGTAGCCGCTGGAATCGGTTACGACTTGCTTGGAACCGACGAGAGATGATCCCGTGACAACCACCTGTGCGGAGGGGATTATCGCGCCAGAAGGATCCTTGACCGTGCCCTGCAGGCCGGCTGTTGTTTCTTGCGCCCAGACAGACGCCGCAATGAGCATGAGAGCTGCGACAATGGTTAGCATCGCACTGTATAGCCGGAAAAATCGCATTGAGTTCCTCCAAAAAAGTCTGTTGGGACCGGAAGCCCGGTTCGGGAAGCTTCTCAATCCGCTTTTTGTGCTTCAGCGTCTCGGTGGGGGGTGTGGACGCTACTCCCAAAAAAGCATGGCATGACTTATCGAGATGAAGTTGCAGGTTGATTGCCATTCTCGCAAGAGAGTGAAAATAGTTGTTTTGTTGCTGAAAATAAATGGGTTACTAGAATTGCGATCCATGGTCAAAATGATACAGAATATGAATATCTGTAGAAATTTCGCCACGAATCCCAATAATGGGCAATGGTTCCTATTTTTGGGACAGTTCGTAACGGTACGCCAGAGCCCTTGCGGCAGAGGCTCCGCGCCCATCGAGTTGGCCGCAATGCACTCTTCGAGGTGCAGTGGGATATGCTCTCTTCCATGAACCTTACTCTGGCGCACATCGGCGCGCGCACCGGCTCGAAGGACGAATTCAACGCCCTGACTGAGGTCTACCTGGGGCGCTGCTCGGGCTTTGCGCGCTGCAAGGCGGAGCCCTTTCGCACCGAGGAGGCGCTGCTGGATTGGCTGAAACGGCTGGAGGGGCGGACGCCCGCCGTGGCCGTGCTGCTGGACAGCCGCGGGCGGCAGATGACTTCGGAGGCCTTTGCCGCGTGGCTGGGTGCGCGGCGCGACGAGGGGGCGCAGCAGATGGTCTTCGCGGTAGGGCCGGCCAGCGGGTGGTCAGAGGCGGCGCGGGGACGGGCACAACTGCTGCTCTCGCTGGGGCCGATGACGCTGGCCCACTCCNNTGGCGCGGCTGGTGATGGCCGAGCAGATCTACCGCGCCTATGCGATTCTGACCGGCCATCCGTACCATGCGGGACACTGAACGCCAGTTCCCAGTTGTCAGTTCTCAGTTGTCAGATTTCCGCCACCGGTATCCCAGTACAATGAAGATTGCGAACCGGCAGTTGCTCTCCAAGTTTTCCTAGTAGGCCGGTTTTTACTGAGAACAGAGAACTGAGAACAGAGAACTGAGAACAGAGAACTGAGAACTGAGAACTGTGATGACCGATTCGCGACGCGGACTGATTCTGATTAACACCGGACCCGGCAAGGGCAAGACGACCGCTGCCATGGGAACAGCTCTGCGCGCCGTGGGCAACGGGATGCGAGTGCTGATGTTGCAGTTCCTCAAAGGCTCCTGGCATTACGGCGAGCTGGACGCGGTGGAGGCCTTCGGCGACAAGTTCGTACTCAAGCAGATGGGCCGGGGTTTTGTGAAAGTCGGCGGCGCGGAGACCGATCCGGAGGACATTCGTCTGGTGCAGGCGGCCTGGGCCGAGGCGCGCGCGGCCATCGACTCCGGCGAGTGGGATATGGTGGTGCTGGACGAGATCAACTACGCGATCAGCTACGGAATGCTGGACGCGGCGGTGGTGGCCGAAGCGCTGCGCTCGCGACCGGAGATGGTGCATGTGATTCTGACCGGGCGCAATGCCCACCCGCTGCTGGTGGAGCTGGCCGATACGGTGACCGAGATGCGCGAGGTGAAGCACGCTTACCAGAAGGGGATTTTGGCGCAGCGCGGGATCGAGTTTTAACAGTGGTCAGTTCTCAGTTCTCAGTTGTCAGTTCTCAGCCGAGATCCGTGATCACAATGCAAATCTCTTTGAACAGGCACTTTTAAACTGAGAACTGAGAACTGAGAACTGGAAAGAGGTTGAATGTCCTGGTTCAAGCGTGAGGAGTACGGTTCCGGCCTGAGGGGCGCGGCGGAGTCGCGTGTGCGCACCGAGGGACTGTGGATCAAGTGCCTGGGATGCCGGGCGCCGCTCTGGAAGGCGGAGCTTGCCGCCAACCTGAATGTCTGCCCCAAATGCCAGCACCACTTCAAGATCGGCGCGCGGCAGCGGATCGATCTGCTGCTCGATCCGGGCTATGAGCTGGTAGACGGCGGGCTGCGCTCGACCGACCCGTTGAACTTTACTGACGTGAAACCCTATAAGCAGCGGCTGCGCACGGCGCGGGAGAAGACCGGGCTGGACGACGCGATTCTCAACGCGATTGGGCGGCTGGGACCGCATGCGGTGGTGCTCAGCGCGATGGAGTACAGCTTTATCGGCGGCTCGATGGGCGCCGTTGTGGGTGAGACAATTGCTCGCGCCGTGGATCGCGCGCGGGTGGGCCGCACGCCGCTGATCATTGTTGCGGCTTCGGGCGGGGCGCGCATGATGGAGGGCGTGGCGAGCCTGATGCAGATGGCCAAAATCTCCTCGGCGTTGGCGCAACTGGACGATGCGCGTGTGCCATACATCTGCGTGCTGACCGACCCCACCACCGGCGGCGTGACGGCCAGCTTTGCCATGCTCGGCGATCTGAATATCGCCGAGCCAGGCGCTCTGATCGGCTTTGCCGGCCCGCGGGTGATCGAGCAGACGATTCGCCAGAAGCTGCCCGAGGGCTTTCAGCGCTCCGAGTTTCTGCTGGAAAAGGGCTTTCTGGACGCGGTGGTTCACCGCCGGGAACTGAAGGCTTATCTGAGCCGCGCGCTGGATTTCATGCAGGTTTCAGCGGTGGCCTGATAGGCCGCACTCCCTCAACCGCTGTACTCTGAGAGTCTATGCGTACCGCTTACATTGGGATGGGCGCGAACCTGGCCAGTTGGGCGGGCGCGCCGGAGGCGACTCTGGCAGCGGCGGCCTTGCGCCTGGAATCGCTGGGGCGGGTGGTCTGCCGGTCGTCGCTTTACTCGACCGCGCCGGTTGGATTTGCCGAGCAGCCGCGGTTTGTGAATGCGGTAGTCGAGTTGGAGACGGCGCTGGAGCCGCGGGAGCTACTGGAGAGGTTGCTGGCCATCGAGCAGGAATTTGGCCGCGACCGGGCTGCGGGCATCGCCAACGGCCCGCGTACGCTGGACCTGGACATTCTGCTCTATGGCGACCTCGAAATCCGCGAGCAGGGGCTGGTGATTCCTCACCCCCGCCTGTCGGAGCGCGCCTTTGTCCTGATTCCGTTGAACGAGATTGCGCCGCAAGCTGTCGTTCCCGGAGTCGCAAAGACTGTGGGGCAACTTCTCACCAAATTGATCGAAGCCGCGAAAGCCGAATCCGACGCGGTAGTCCCGGTTGAAAGCGAAGCCTGGGCCGCCCGGTAGAATCGTCTGGTGAGTCTTGAATTCAACGTACTGGCAACAAGCGCGAGCGGCGGACGGCGGGGGCGGATGCATCTGCCGCCCCGGAGCGTCGAAACGCCTGTCTTTATGCCGGTGGGCACGCTGGGAACGGTGAAGGCTGTGGCACAGGATGTATTGGAAGCCCTCGGCGCGGAGATCATTCTTGCCAATACCTATCACCTCTATCTGCGCCCCGGCCACGAGGCGATAAGGCGCATGGGCGGGCTGCACCGCTTCATGAGCTGGCCGCGGGCGTTGCTGACCGATTCGGGCGGCTTTCAGGTCTTCAGCCTGAGCGCGCTGCGCAAGGTCAGCGATGAGGGCGTGAGCTTTCGTTCGCACCTGGACGGGAGCAGTCATTTCTTTACTCCGGAACATTCCATCGATGTGCAGATCGCGTTGGGCGCGGACATTTGCATGGCCTTCGACGAGTGCACGGAATACCCCGCCGAGCGCAGCCGTGCGGAAGAGAGTCTGCGACTGACGATGGCCTGGGCGCGGCGGTCATTGGACCATTTTCGCGCGCATTGCCATGAGGTTCCCTGGCTTCAGGAACTGGGCGGCCGCACGCAGAGTCTTTTCGGCATTGTGCAAGGGGGAATGTATCGCGATCTGCGCCGCCAGAGCGCCGAGCGGCTGGTGGAGATGGACTTCGACGGCTACGCGATTGGCGGGCTGAGCGTGGGCGAGCCGCGTGAACTGACGATGGAGATGATCGCCGAGGCGCTCACCGTTCTGCCCGCCGATAAACCGCGCTATGTGATGGGCGTGGGCTACCCGGACGAGATCGAGGCCTACGCGCGCATGGGCGTGGATATGATGGACTGCGTGCTGCCCACCCGCGCGGCGCGCCACGGGCTGCTCTTCACCAGCGAGGGGCGGCTGAACATCAAGGGCGCGCGCTACGCCGAAGATCAAGACCCGCCCGATCCGGCCTGCAACTGCCCCGTCTGCCGGCGCTACTCGCGGGCCTACCTGCGCCACCTGATGCAATCCGGCGAGGCGCTCTCCGGCACGCTGAACACGATCCACAATTTGGCCTACTATCTGGGGATCATGGAGCGGGTGCGGAAGAGCCTTACTGGACCAGAGATACCTCGTCAGGAATCCGCCGGCGCAATCCATCCATCGCCGCCGCAAGAATAATTGCCGCGCTATGCCACAGGATCAGCCCGCAACCAACAGCGGTGACGCTGGCCAGATGCGCAATGGGCAGAGAGACCATGGCGGCCATGGCCCAGAACATCATGACCACTCCGGTCGCCATCATTGGATGATTGCCGAGCAGCCGTCCTTCGGGCAGAAAGTGCGCCCCCACGAAGATCGCCAGCACGGAGACGATATACGCCTCCAGGTGCAGGCGTTGCAGAACGAATGCCGATACGCCAAAGAGAAAATAGGTCGTAAAAATGATAAGGAAAAGTTTCCCGCGCCACGGCGGCATCGTCTGCGCCCGCGGAAACCGGCCAGATTGCTTGAAAAGCCAGAAGGCGGCTGGCAGCAGGCAACGGACTGGGAGCAGCAAACAGACTCGCACTGCAACGGCAGCGGGATTTCCTGCTGAAAACATTCCTTCCCAGCTCAGAGCGATGGAAAACCATACGGCTCCAAAACCGGCTTCAATCAGTATCCCCGTTGCCATATGCCGCATTTGATTTGCGGTCTCGATCTTCATGGTCCGATTTCCTTTCGTTTTCTTCCAGTTCAGATGGCTCCGCCCAGCAGTTGCCGGAGCGCCTGAACGTATTCGGTCAGCGCGGCGCGGCCGGCTTCGGTCATGCGGTACAGAGTCTGCGGCTTGCGCTGCACAAACTTCTTTTCCACCGAAACGTAGCCGGCTTCTTCGAGTTTCAGAAGTTGCGCGCCCAGGTTGCCGTC
>PLPA01000086.1:11939-13946 GCA_003159355.1 Acidobacteriaceae bacterium
TAGATGCCGAAGACGATCTGGCAGAAGAAGAGCGCTGCCAGGAACGCAATTCCTGTCTCGACTTCGGAAGTAAAGCATGCAACCACGGCCGCTGCCCACCAGACCACCGCGCAGGCAAACTGCATCTTCCATTTGAGAATCAGGCTGGAGGTGGCATTGGCCATGCCTAGCATCGCCCCGATAATCGCGACAAAAACGTGCAGGTCATACCTGCCGCTGATGGCGAGACACATCGTGACAATAAACATGGAGACGCCCATGGCAATCCAGATCGAGCTCATGGCGCGGCCGAGGGTGGTGTTGGGGCGGCTGCGCTTTTGGCGGGAGGCAAACACACCTGTCAGCACGCTGGCTGCTACCATCGTCACCGGCCAGGCCAGCGTACGACAGATTCCCCAGGCGGACCAGGCGATGGCGACGTAGTAGGCCACGCCCCAGAGGACGAAGGTCCAGCCCCAGCTTTCGGTGGTGCGCCGGCCCTCGGCGATCATGCTCTCGATCAAGCTCAGCCTGTCTTTCAGTTCCAACTCTTCAGCGTTTGCGGTCATTTCAATTCTCCTTGGAGGTTCTGGTGATTTCCAGAGTTGTCTTCGATAAGGAGTACTCTACATAATAGAGTTTAGAGTGTCAAGAACTATTTTCACCTTTTTTGAATTTGTTTTTTGGAACTACGCCGGGAAGGATCGGATCGGCAGGTTCGTTTTCGGGATTGCATTCTACTTGCCCAGTTGCTTCACAAAGAAATCCGCCATCAGCTTGTTGGCTTCAATCGACTCCGGCAGCTTCGTGTCATACCAGAAGGCGTGGGGCAGGGCGTCGTAGACCACCAGGCGCGCATCGACGCCGGCGTTCAGGTAGGCGCGATGCAAGTTGACTGTGCCGCTCAGCAGCAGGTCGCGCCCGCTGGTGACGAAGAGTGTGGGCGGCAGGCCGCGCAGGTCGGAGTAGATGGGCGAGAGGACCGGATCCCTGGGGTCGGTGGTGGTCACGTAATGAGAGTCGTGCGGGCCTGCGCTGGGCGGGTCGAGGGGTCCGGCGAAGCCGCGCAGAGCATAGAGCGCGATCGAGTCGCCGTCGCGGGCAAAGTCGCCCATGCCGCTGAAGATGCCCAGAGCCGCGGGCAGCGGCAGCCCCAGTTGCTTGAGCCGGGCGGCGACTTCGGCGGTCAGGATGGCTCCGGCGGAGGTTCCATAAATGGCGATGTGCTCCGGCTTGTAGGTCTTGAGCAGTTCCTGGTAGACGGCGACAGAATCGTCCACGGCGGCGGGAAAGGGATGCTCGGGGGCCAGCCGGTAGAGCACGGCGACGACCTTGATTTTGGCGTAGCCGGCAATGGGAATCGACTCGGTATAGGAGCCGGAGTCGGAGTCGAAGCCGCCGCCGTGCAGGTCGAGCAGCACCCGGTCGCGGTTGGCCTCGGGCATGGCTTCTGGAGTTATGATGCGGACCGGAACGCCGGCGATCTTGTCTTCGACGAGCTGGTTGGGGCAGAGCTTGCTCCAGGCAGCGGCGGCCGTTACCGCCCAGGCATCGGTCCGGGCGCGGCGCTGGGCCAGCGGCTCCGGCGGGCCTTGATCCGGCTCGGCGCGGCTCAGCAAATGTTGCGCCGGGTCGCTGAGGCTTGCCGGGATGGGAACAACCCGCGTGACGTGCGCCGTTCCCTGGGCGTCGATGTAGCTGGTGTCGCGATTGGGCGCATCCGCCGCGGTGGTGGGTTTCAGAGCAGGCGACTGGGCGGCAAGCGCGGCGGCGGCCAGCAGAACCAGGAAAGTGGCTGAGCGAGGCAGTGAATGCATGGAATCGATCTTCTCCCTTAGAAAGTCGATTCTACCGCGTATTTCTGCCTGTATTCCGGAAACTCAACAAGATTGGGAAGGGGAGCGCCTTACCATGCGCGCCCCCCTTCTTCTGTTGGCCTTTCAGCGCCTACTGCGGCAGAACCAGCAGGCCGGATTTCAGCAGCTTTTCCGTCAGCCGGTCCAGGGCGGCGGGCAGCTTGTAGCTGAC
>PLPA01000086.1:13985-17883 GCA_003159355.1 Acidobacteriaceae bacterium
AGGTAACGCCGCAACAGGCTCTCCGTATGCTTCCGGTAAAAGCCCAGGCTGACGACCGGTCCGGCGGCAGGCGCTTTTGCGGCCGGTTTTGCAGTCGGCGCAATCGCCGGCTCGTCCCATCTCCTCCGCTCTTCGTACTCGGCCCGTTGTGGACTGCTCACTCCCCAAAGCATTGGCAACTGAAGGGCTGCGCTCATTCCGCACCTCCGGTTGTTGCCGCCACTGCCCAGACCCGAACCAGCGTCTTGCGCGCCGGGCGCCCGCGCCGTTTGCGGCTTTCAGGCGTTGGAAAGTCCTTCAGCTTCTCCTCACATCTGTGGCAGTACACGCTCCCTTGGGTTTGGGCGCGGTACCAAAGACAGCCGCACCCTTCGCAAATTTTCAAATGCACGCGCAATTCCATGACGAATTCTCCGTATTCCCGTGCTCTCCCGAGGATTTTGCTGTTTCATTCTGTCTCCTCGATGCAGGAAAAACCGGGCATAGCTGCTCAGGGTTCTTTTGCCCTGATGGGGGATAGCCGCCCGTATTCTCTCGTTTTTTGTCATGCTCATAGCGCGCAGATCCCGGAAGATCGTTTTGGCCATCCCCGAACGCCTCTGCTGAGCGCTTTGGGGGGGGAATATGAAGGCCGGAAGAGATTTGTATCTCCCGGCAATTGTTCATTGTCCGCTGAAAGGGACAAGAAACTGTCCGATTCAGCCTTGCGGCAATGAAGCGTTTCTAAAAAATTCCCACAGGCCACTACGAGATTAAGTAAAACTAATCTAGAAAGATGGTTCTCTTGCGTCAATCTCTCTCAGCAGCTTTCTGCTTCCGCGCTTTCCATTTTCTGGAGAAGCGCCGACAATGAAGGCCACTCGGCCCACCCAGGTTTGCAGGAGGAAAATGGGAACCGTTCGTTCCCATTGCTGGTGGCGGATTATCCACAGATGAACTTTACCCAAATGCATGAGCGGCTCCGCATGGAACTGCTGCGCAGGATACAGCGGGGCACCGTCAGCGTCTCGCTGCTGGCGCGCCAGACTGGCTTTGGGCAATCGCATCTGTCGAATTTCCTGCACAGCCGGCGGCAGCTTTCGCTGGAGGCGCTGGACCGGATTCTGGCGGCGCAGCACATGACGGCCGGCGATCTGCTGCCCACGAACTTCTCTAGCGAGGAGTTGCCGGCCGGCGAAGGCGGTACGGTTCCGGTCGTCTCCCATACGGCGGCGCTCTTTGAGCCCTTCATCCGGGCCTCGGCCGCGCAGACCATGCTCCACCTGCCCGCCGGTCTGCTGCAGTCGATTCGCACGCGCGTCTCGACCCCGCGCCGCGCCTGGCAGCGATTCGTGGCCGTCCGCATCTCCGCCGCCGACGCCATGCCGATGGAGCCGCTGATTCTGCCCGAGGCGCTCACGCTGATCGACCGCCATTACAACTCGCTGATTCCCTACCGGCCCAACCGGCCCAACCTCTACGCTGTGCGCCACGGCTCGCGCCTGTGGTTGCGCTATGTGGACTTTGTCGCCAACCGGCTGGTGCTGCGCCCGCACAACATCGCCTACCCCGTGGACCTGCTCGAAGTGAAGCACGGCGAGCCGCCCAGCGAACTGATCGTAGGCCGCATTGCGCTGATTCTGAATGAGCCGTAAGGCAAGAATTTAGATCAAGATTTGGCTTCGTTCCTCACCCAACTACGCGCAGTATCTTTGAAGCGTACCGCGCAATCTCTCCGTCGGTAGTCACCAGCGCCAATCCTTCCGCCGTAGCCTGGGCAATCAGCATTCGGTCGAAGGGGTCTTTGTGAATCGGCGGCAGCGCGTAAACTCCGGCGACGTGCTGCGGGCGCAGAAGCAGAGGAGTAGCGGCCAGTTGATCCAGCGCATCGAACCACCAGGCGCGCGGATCGCTTACATCGAGCTTGCCCTTCATGCTCTTGAGCATGACCTCCCAATAGGAGACCATGCTCAACACATTCGGACCAGCCAGAACTGCCTTGCGCGCCGAGGCAGTGAGCAACTCCGGAGTGTCGAGCGCCCAGATCGCCGTATGCGTGTCGAGCAAGTACCCGCGAGCTGGAACTTCATCGCTCAACTGTCCTCACCCAGAAGCTCTTCTTCGGTGATGGGATCATCCCAGCCGGGCAGCAGGCGGATACGTCCCTTCATGCCGCCCAAACGCGCCTTGCGGCTCTCGGCTGGCGGCGGCCCAAGCTGCGCGACGGGGCGGCCATGGCGGGTGATGACCACCGGCTCGCCGTCCTCGACGATCCGAATCAGCTCGGTCAAACGGTTTCTGGCTTCCGCGGTACTGACGACCATGCTTGCCATTATAGCCATAATTTATGGCCATAACAAGCTGCATCCTCACACCTCGTGCTCCGACTCCGGATTGTCAAACCGCGTGAAGCGGGCGACGAAGTTCAAGTGAACCGTTCCGGTCGGTCCGTTGCGCTGCTTCTCGATGATGATCTCCGACTTGGCTTTGTCGGCCTCGCTCATCTCCTCGTTGCGGTTGTAGTAGGACTCGCGGTGGATGAAGGCGACCACGTCGGCGTCCTGCTCGATAGAGCCGGACTCGCGCAGATCGCTGAGCATGGGGCGATGGTCGTCCTTGCGCTGCACGCCGGCGCGGGAGAGCTGGGAGAGCGCCACCACCGGCACGTTCAGCTCCTTGGCCAGCGCCTTCAGGCCGCGGGAGATCGCCGAGACCTCCTGCGTGCGGTTTTCGTAGCCCTTTTTGTTGTTGGAAGGCAGAGTGGCCGACATTAACTGCAAATAATCCACCACCACCAGGTCGAGTCCGCCGGCGTTCTGCTTCAGCCGCCGCGCTTTGGCGCGCATTTCGGCCAGCGAAATGCCGGCCGTGTCGTCGATAAAAATGCGCGAATCAACCAGCAGACCCAGCGCATTGGTCAGCTTGTCGTGGTCCTCGCGGCCCAAAAAGCCTTTTTGCAGCTTCTGCTGGTCCACCCAGGCCTGCGAGGCCAGCATGCGGCGCAGCAGCGACTCCTTGCTCATCTCCAGGCTGAAGACGGCCACCGTGGCGGCGTGGTTGACGGCCGCGTTCTGCGCGATGTTGATGGCCAGCGCGGTTTTGCCCATCGAGGGGCGGGCGGCGATGATGATCAGCTCGCCCTTTTGCAGGCCGCTGGTCATGCGGTCGAATTCGGTGAAGTCAGTGGCCAGGCCGGTGACCTCGCGGCTCTGCTTATACAAATTGTCGATGTTGCCAAAGGAGCCTTCGACGATCTTTTCCAGGCTCTGCAAGCCGCCGGTGAGGCCTTTTTCGCTGACCTCCATCAGTTGCGCTTCGGCGGCGCCCAGAACCTCCAGAGCCGTCTCGCCCTGGTCGGCGGCGCGCGCGATGGCTGCCGAGCAGATCAGCATCAGCTTGCGCAGCAGGCTCTTGTCCTTGACGATGCGGATGTACTCTTCGATCACCGGGCGGCGCGGCAAACCCTCGGTGAGTGAAGCCAGGTAGGCCACGCCGCCGATGGCGTCGCGCTCTTTGTAACGGTCCAGTTCGGCGGCCAGCGTCACAATGTCCACGGCCCGCTGCGCGTCCATCAGCTCGGTCATGCGCAGGAAGATGCGGCGGTGCGAGTCCAGCGAGAAGTCGTCCTCGTTGAGCTTTTCTTTGGCCTCGGCGTGCGCGGCGTTGTCCAGCAGGATAGCGCCGAGGATGGTTTTTTCGGCTTCAACATTGGCGGGTAGGCCGGTGTCGAATGCCAGGTTGGGAAGAGTGGCCATACCTGAAAAGTGTAGGCCAGTAGGGTACAGGAAACAGCGTGTGAATTACTGCGGGGATGTGTGGGAATCTAGGAATTGAGTGAAAGTGATTGATGATGACGAAGGATTTTTATTATTTCTATGGCAAATTAGATAGACCTTGTAGCCTCTTGCAAAATTCCCGA
>PLPA01000201.1 GCA_003159355.1 Acidobacteriaceae bacterium
GAGAATACGCGCGCGGCTTACCCGGTGGACTTCATTGAGGGCGCGGTGATTCCGGGAGTGGGCGGGCATCCGAAGAACGTGCTCTTCCTGGCGGCGGATGCGTTTGGCGTGCTGCCTCCGATCGCGCGGCTGACGCCGGATCAGGCGATGTACCACTTTTTGTCGGGGTATACGGCGAAGCTGGCCGGGACCGAGTTGGGCGTCGTTGATCCGGAGCCGGAGTTCTCGGCTTGCTTTGGTTCGCCCTTCCTGCCGCTGGCGCCGCGCGTGTATGCGGAGATGCTGGGCAAGCGGCTGACGCAGCACGGGGCTTCGTGCTGGCTGGTGAATACCGGCTGGAGCGGGGGCAAGTTCGGCGTGGGCAAGCGCATGAGCCTGAAGATCACGCGCGCGCTGGTGAATGCGGCGCTGGACGGGAGGCTGGATAAGGTGGAGTTTGTCACCGAGTCGGCCTTCGGGCTGAGTATTCCGGTGAGCTGCCCGGAGGTTCCGGCGGAGATTCTGAACCCGCGCAACTCCTGGACCGACAAGGAAGCCTACGACAAGACGGCTGCCGACCTAGCGGCGCGCTTCGAGGCGAACTTCAAGCAGTTCGATGCTTCAGAGGCGATCCGCGCGGCTGGACCTAAGGCCAGGTAAGGATGTAGTCTCCCACCCTTCGCAAAGTACGCGAAGGATGGGGCACCCATACATAAATCATTGATTCAACGGAAGGGGCTTCGATCAGGCTGGATGGCTGATCGAAGCCGCTTTTGCATGGGCAGTAACCAGTGGCTGGATTGGCCTGCCGTTCCGTCTGGCCGCGTCGGCTCTCTCGGATTCTTCTTTACTGTCGATAAGATTTCTTGAAGCTGATATGCGCACGGCACAGCAGAGCGAGGAATTGGGTAATCCGCGCGAACTCCGCCTGACGGCGGATCGCCCGGCGACCTGTGCGCCACTTCCTGGTTCCAGGGTCATTGGTGGATCTCAAAGGCGGGATAAAGGCCCGCTTTCCCATGATTTGCGGTCCCGTTCCAAGGCAGGCGAACCATGCAGGGATGCGAAGATGCAGCTTCTGTATCGAGAAGGCCATAAACCGGCAACGGAAATATCCTCCGAGCGAACCCGCGTTTTAGAGCGGATCTTCATACTTCTCTGCCTGATTCTGCTCGTTTCAGGAACGCGGCAGCCTGCCCGCGCGCAGGCTGCCGCTGATGAGTACCGGATCAAAGCCGCGTTTCTGTTTCATTTTGCGCAGTTTATCGACTTGCCTGACGGCGCCCTCGACGCCCGGAATCCATCCCTCATTCTCTGCATCTTCGACGACGAGCCGCGGCAGGCGGACGTACAAAGCACTGTGGAGGGCAAGCTCATCGGCTCTCGCGTGCTCCGCGTCCGGCTGCTCAGCCCGGCACTGGAGCTACAGGGCTGCAACATCGTCTTCCTCAGCCGTGACCAGGCGCAACGCCAGGCCGCAGTCCTCAGGCGCTTGCGCGGCCAGCCAATGCTGACCGTGGGTGAGTCCGCCAATTTCCTTTCGGACGGCGGGATGATCCGCTTCCATCTTAAGGAGAATAAGATCCGCTTTGACATCAACCTCGCAGCCTCCGATCTGTCTCATCTGAAAATCAGTTCCCAGTTGCTGCTTCTCGCCACGGCGGTGATTCGCGGCAACGGGACAGGCGCGGGGAGGTGAAGCGATGCATATCCGGAACTTATCCATCCGAATCAAATTGGCTATCCTGATCCTCACCGCCAGTGGGATTGCCGTCGTCCTGGCGTCGCTGGACTTCGCCATCTACGAGCGCCAGAGCTTTCGAGCGAACGCGGTACGCGAACTGACCGCCCTGGCCGACACCCTTGGAGCGAATACCGCGGCTTCGCTGGCATTCAACGATCAGGGGACGGCCAAAGCGATGCTGGGCGCATTGGCCATCGAACCACATCTGCTTGTCGCCTGCTTATACGACAACCAAGGGCGCATCTTTGCCGAATACCGCAGACAAGGCAGCCCACGCACTCTCAGCCTTCCGGCGCGGCGTCCCGACGGAGCCTCTTTTGAACGTGATTCGCTCACGCTTTTCCGTGGAGTGCTTCTCAGCGGGGAACGCATCGGCTCCATTGCGCTGATCTTCGATCTGCGCGATTTCCGCGCGGAGATTTTTGCATACGCGAAGATCGCGATTCTTGCCCTTCTTCTCTCCGTTCTTGCCTCGTTTCTGGTTTCTTTGCGTCTGGCGCGCTTCATTGCGGATCCCCTGGTGCGCCTGGCCGCTGTCGCGCACCACATATCGACCGGCAAAGACTACTCGATCCGCGCCGACATCCACGCCGGCGCTGAAACCGGCCTGCTGGTGGATTCCTTCAACGAGATGCTCTCGCAAATCGAATCGCGCGAAGGAGCGCTCAAAGCAGCGCTCCAGTCCTTTGAGGAGAGCGAGGAGCGCTATGCCCTGGCGGCGCGAGGCGCGAACGACGGCCTCTGGGACTGGAATCTGATGACCGGCAAAATCTACTTCTCTCCGCGCTGGAACCATATGCTCGGCTACGCGGAGAGCGAACAGTGGTCTGGACCGGAAGAGTGGTTCAGCCATATCCATGCCGATGATCGCGAGCGTGTACGCGCGGAGATTGCCGCGCATTGCGAGAACAAGACAGCGGAGTTCACGAGCGAATATCGCATGCGACACAAATCCGGCGGCTATATCTGGACGCTGAGTCGCGGCATCGCGATCCGGGATGCATCCGGCAAAGCGATCCGCATGGCCGGCTCGCAGACGGACGTGACGGAAGCCAAAATAGCCGACCCGCTCACGCACATCCCCAACCGCCTCTACTTTCTCGACCGCCTGGAGTCGGCTATCGAGAGCGCCAGCCGGCAAGGGACTCTTTTCGCGGTTCTGTTCATCGATCTCGACCATTTCAAGATGGTCAACGATAGCCTTGGACACGCGTCCGGCGATGAGCTGCTCATCGATGTCGCTGGACGTCTGCGCGCCAGCATCCGCGCCAGCGCCCGCCTGAGCGGCCCCGTGCAATCCATCGTGGCCCGGATCGGCGGCGATGAGTTCGCCATCCTGCTTGGCCATCTTCAACACGAACAGGAGGCTTCGATTGTCGCCGCGCGCATCCTGGAGCGGATCGGGGAACCGTTTCACATCGAGGGGCGCCGCATATTTGTCTCCGCCAGCATCGGAATCGCCCTCAGCACGGCCGGCAGCACCCCCGAAGACCTGCTGCGCAACGCCGACACCGCGATGTATCACGCCAAGACCAACGGCAAGGCGCGCTTCGAATTCTTCAACGATGGATTGCGGGAGCAGGCCGTCACCCGCTTCGAGACGGAAACCGGCTTGCGCAAAGCCATCGAAGAGAATCAGCTCGTCGTGTATTACCAGCCGATCGTCTCGCTTGCCGATCTGCGCATCCGCGGCTTTGAGGCGCTGGTTCGCTGGAATCATCCCGAACGCGGGCTTATCGCCCCCAGCGAGTTCATTCCCATCGCCGAGGAAAGCGACCTGATCGTCCTTCTGGGCCGCTGGGTTCTGCGCGAGGCTTGCCGGCAGATGGCCGAATGGCAGGTGCGCTTCGCTCCCGATCCTCCTCTGACCATCAGCGTCAATGTTTCTGCCCGGCAGTTGAGCGATCCCCGCCTGACGGAGGATGTTGAACTGGCGCTGGCCGAAAGCGGACTGAAGCACGAGGCGCTGGCGCTGGAGATGACGGAAAGCTCCATCATGGGAGATGCCGAGCAGACGCTCGCTGCCCTGAACCGGCTGAAGAGGATGAACATCCGGCTGGAAATCGACGACTTCGGAACCGGCTATTCCTCGCTGAGTTACCTACAGCGGCTTCCCTTCGACATTCTCAAGATTGATCGCTCCTTCGTGAGCAAACTGGACGCCGGAGGCGGCAGCGTGAACATCGTAAAGGCCATTCTGGAACTGGGACACTCCTTCGGGATGAAGGTCATCGCCGAAGGCGTCGAAACCGAAGCGCAGTTAAGCAGCCTGCGCCAGTTAGGCTGCAAATACATTCAGGGTTACCTGTTTTCAAGACCACTCGACGCCGATACAGCCGGGTGGCTTTGCCAGAAAACCCGCAACACGCAAATTCTCGCCCCAGTCTCTGTCTCTTAGAGTTATGGCTTTGGGACCGACTATCATCGCAGCAGGTCTTCGAGCGTGGTGCTCAGGTCCGTCTTATCATCGCGATACTTTACGATCACCGGGGCGTAGAGGCTGAGGCCCCACTCCTGGCTCAAGGCGTGGCCTTTGCCGGGAGCGATGGCGCGGGAGCCGGGGACCACCACCGCATTTTCCGGGATGATGAGCGGCATCTCGCCCTGGGCGCGCAGGATTTCTCCGTTGACCAGATCGAAGACCGGGGTTCCGCGGGTGAGGATGGTTCCCGCGGCCAGCACCGCGCCCTTGCGGACGATGGCGCCTTCGTAGACGCCGCAGTTGCCGCCCACCAGCACGTCGTCTTCAATGACCACCGGGCAGGCGTTGACCGGCTCGAGCACGCCGCCAATCTGCGCCGCGGCGCTCAGATGGACGCGCCGGCCGATCTGAGCGCAGGAGCCGACCAGGGCGTGCGAATCCACCATGGTGCCTTCGTCCACCCAGGCTCCGGCGTTGATGTACATGGGTGGCATGCAGACGACGCTGCGGGCCACATAAGCCCCGGAGCGCACCGCGGAGCCGCCGGGAACCAGGCGCACGCCGTCCCCCGAGCTGAAGTGGCGCATCGGAAAGGTGCTTTTGTCCACAAAGGAGAAGCCGGCGGCGGGAAACTCCGTCAGGACGCCCAGGCGAAAGCCGAGCAGAATGCCTCGTTTGACCCAGGCGTTGACGCGCCAGCCCGTCGGCGAGGCGGGGTCGGGCGAGGCGGAGCGCACTTCGCCGTTCTCCAAAGCCGCTCGGAACAGGAGAAAAACCTCCATAGCGGTCTGATCGTCGATGGCTTTGGGGCCGGCGGCGAAGTGGCGCTCGATGTCGTTTTGCAGTTGGGTGCTGGTCATGGCACTTCTGAGTTTATCAACAGACAGGGAACAGGGAATAGGGAATAGGGAACAGAAAGCCGCCGGGATGACTGAAAGTGCGCTGGTTAAGAACGCGCGAAGAGACACACTTCCACTCCGCCCTCAGCCGCGCGGCTTCAACGAACCGGCGCGGCTGACGCGAGGCAGGGGCGTGCGCTGCGACCTCAGGCCACGGCTGCGGGGTGCGGTCTGGCCTGGATCTGTCCGGGCAGTCGGACCGGTTGCAGCCGGAAGGAGTTATTCCCTTCGGGAATCATCGCCAGGGGGACGGAAGCCCGATCCAGTTTTGTGTGCATATGCCGGGATTCCAGCCATGCGCACAGCCGGGGATCGAAGATCTCCGGCTCACCCTGCCAGAAATCAGGTTTCAGGCCACATTGAATCTGGAGATGATCGAGTACCAATTCAACACTCGATATGCTCTTTGGAAAATATCGCCGGACGTTGTTAACGCCCACATGAAGTCCGGTGACTCCGCGTCCCTTGCTTTGCGTTTTGACCACCATAACGTACCTGCCAATCAACGCCGGATGGGTTAGTCCAGGGAACCAAGTCGAGGAAAGCCGGATACCGGTGTAGGAAATCCGCAATACGGATTTCTCGTTTGACATTATCGGCCGGTAGGCCAAAATTTTTCAGCCGGTAGGCCAATTTGGGAAGATGATGAACTTCTTTGTTCACCCTGTCAAGACTCATACTGATCATGTTTTGCGCAAGACGTACTAAGGACGTTTATAAGCGCAGGCCCGTCAGGAAATGATGAAGACCGCTTGAAATTCGAATGAATTACCAAGGGCGAATCTGCGGCAGGATCGAGCCAGACGGCGGCGGCGCGGGCATCGCTCCTCATGAACAAAACTGATTGAGATTTGGGTCTTCTCCATCCTTTCGTCAAAACTCGCGAGGACTGGTTTACCCTTTAGCAGGTTAGCCACCGCTTCGCGGTGATCGCAAGTTAGCAAGTTAGCGAGTTCATTGCAGGCGCAACTTGCAGCAGCGAGTCGGGCTGCTCCGGGAGAAGGCTTCAAGCCGTTGGCCGGGTGAGAGTCCAGCCTTGAGCCGGGCGCGCGAGTTCAACTTTGCTGCCGAAGCCGCGCGCGTTGTCGATGAAGCGGAAGAAATCCGGTTGTAAGAGATACAAGGCGCTCCGGCGAATGGCAATGCGAAAGACGGTTCCAAGCTGGAATCGTTCGCAGTAGGCTTTGACGAGCGCGGCGCGGCGCTTCGGCTCGGTGATCTTGCTGACGGCTCCGCGCATCTGCACGCCGCGAATCTCCTGCCAGCAAGTGGCGTTGCCATAGACTGTGGCGGCTGCGCGGGGCGTTCTGAGCAGGTTCCGGCTGTGCCGGCTGCTCTGGGAAGAGAGCCAGTAGAGCGAAAGTTCTTCATCCACGATGTAGAAGAGCGGCGACACGCAGGGTTCGCCGTCTTCGCCGGTCGTGGCCAGCGAAAGGGTCGTTTGTTCGCGGAGAAGCATGGCGACCTGCTCCAGATGTTGCTGCGGATTGTTCATGAGTCCCCTTGCTGAGCTTACGCCCTGCTGGAGTAGTCTGGTTGCTCAGGAGATTTTGTCGAAGATGCTGAATCCGTATCGTGTTCTATTCGCCTTTCTGGCCGTTCTTGCCCTTCCCTTCCCCCTGGTTCGCGCCCAGCAGCCGGCGCCGGACGCGCTCCGGGAAGAGTACGTCCGCGCCCACTACACCAAGTACGAGTACCGCATCCTGATGCGCGACGGCAAGCGGCTATTTACTTCTGTTTTTGTGCCCAAGGACGCCGCCGCCGGCCCTTACCCGTTCCTGATGGAGCGCACGCCCTATAGCGTCGCTCCCTACGGCGAAGACCAGTATCCGCGCCGCCTCGGGCCCTCCGAGGAGTTCGAGAAGGCGGGCTACATCTTTGTGTACCAGGATGTGCGCGGGCGCTGGATGAGCGAGGGCGAATACCTGGAGATGCGTCCGCACATCGACGTGAAGAAGTCGCCCCAGGACGTGGACGACTCCTCGGACACCTACGACACCATCGAGTTCCTGCTCAAGCACGTGGCCAACAACAACGGCAAGGCGGGCATCTGGGGGATCTCNNGCGGCCAGCCCGCAGGCGCCGATGACCGACCTCTTCGTGGGCGACGATGACTCCTATCATGGCGGCGCGTTCATGCTCTCGGCCACCTTCGGCTTTTATGGTCCTTTCTTTCATCCGCAAGATGGGCCGCAGACTCCCAAACCCACCATCCCTTTCGACTACGGAACGCCGGACAGTTACAAGTTTTTCCTTCAGGCGGGCAACATCAATAACCTCGACAAGCTCTACCTGAAAGGCTCCAACTGGCTCTTCAACGACCAGGCCAAACACAACACTTACGACGCATACTGGCAGGCGCGCGATCTGTCGCGGCACATGAAGAATGTGCACTGCGCGGTGCTGGTGGTGGGCGGCTGGTATGACGCGGAGGATTTGAGCGGACCCTATCGGACCTTCAATGCCATCAGCAAATTCAACCCGCAGACGCCGGCGACGCTGGTGGAAGGCCCATGGGTGCATGGCGGCTGGGCGCGCGGCGATGGCTCGCACCTGGGCGATGCGCAGTTCAACGCCAAGACCGGCGAGTACTTCCGCGCCAACGTGCAGTTTCCGTTCTTCGAGTTCTACTTGAAAGGCAAGGGCAAAGCGCTGCCGCACGCGGTGGTCTTCGAGACCGGCACGAATGTGTGGCGCAACCTGGACGCCTGGCCTCCCAAGGCCGCCGCGGCCAAGACGCTTTACTTCCACGCCGGCGGCAAGCTGAGCTTTGATCCGCCCACCGAGGCCAAGGGCGTGGACGAGTACCTGAGCGATCCCAACCGCCCGGTGCCGTTTGTTGGCTACACCACCGACACCGTGCCGCAGCGCTACATGGTGGACGATCAGCGCTTCGCCAGCTACCGGCCGGATGTGCTGGTCTACCAGACCGAGCCGCTGGAAGAGGATGTGACCATCGCCGGGCCGATCTCGCCCAAACTCAGGATTGCCAGCTCCGCCACGGACTCGGACTTTGATGTGAAGCTGATCGACGTTTACCCGGAAAACTATCCCGACCCGGATGGCACGTCGCAGGGCAACAAGCGGGTTCTGGACGCGCCGCCGCTGCACATGGGCGGCTACCAGCAGTTGCTGCGCGGCGAACCCTTCCGCGCCAAGTTCCGCTCGAGCTGGGAGAAGCCGGAGGCGTTAACGCCGGGCAAAGAGACCGAGATCAACTTCACCATGCCTGACATCTTCCACACCTTCCGCCGCGGCCACCGGATTATGGTCCAGGTGCAGAGTTCCTGGTTCCCGCTGACGGACCGCAATCCGCAATCCTTTACCGACATTCCCAACGCCCGGCCAGAGGAGTTCCAGAAGGCGACCGAGCAGGTCTTCCGCCAGAAGGACGCGGCCAGCGGCGTGGAAGTGCTGGTAATGCCGGAGAACTAGCTAGTCAATACCCCCGGCAGAGCC
>PLPA01000258.1 GCA_003159355.1 Acidobacteriaceae bacterium
CAGCCGAAGGTCTTGAACTTCGCCTCTTCGATGACCTGCGTCGCGGGGTTCACGCGAATCTGCAAGCGCATCACGTCGCCGCACTCCGGCGCGCCCACCAGACCCGTGCCGACCTCCGTCGATCCCTTGTCCAGTTGGCCCACATTGCGCGGGTTGTTGTAGTGGTCGATCACTCTCTCGCTGTATGCCATGTGTTGCTCCTTCTGCGGGGGAAGCCGCGGAAAACAGTTCTCAGTTCACAGTTTTCAGTTCTCAGTTGCTTGTTGCAGGCTTGCCAGGACTGACAACTAAGAACTGACAACTGAGAACTCGCCTCTAGTGCGCCGCCCATTGAATCTTCGTCAAATCGATGCCGTCCTGCACCATCTCATAGAGCGGCGAGAGCTTGCGCAAATGTTTCACTACGTCGATGACCTTATCAGCAACGTAATCCACCTCGGCCTGGGTGTTGAAGCGGCCTAATCCAAATCTGATCGAGCTATGCGCTACATCGTCACCGAGGCCGAGAGCCTTCAGCACATACGATGGCTCCAGCGTCGCCGAGGTGCAGGCCGAGCCGCTGGAGACCGCAATATCGTTAATGCCCATCAGCAGCGACTCGCCCTCGACGTAGACAAAGCTCATATTCAGATTGCCGGGAAGACGATGCTCCATCGAGCCGTTCACATGAACGTAGTCGAGGTTGGCTTCGAGCTTGTCTTTCAGTCTGTCGCGCAGAGCCGTTTCCCGTGCGGCTTCAGTGGTCATCTCCTGCTGCGCGATCTCGCAGGCCTTGCCCAGGCCGACGATCCCCGGCACATTCAGCGTGCCGGACCTCATGCCGCGCTCGTGGCCGCCGCCGTCAATCTGCGCCGCGATCTGCACACGCGGATTGCGCCGCCGCACATAGAGCGCGCCCACACCCTTGGGGCCGTAAATCTTGTGTCCGCTCAGCGAGAGCACATCAATGTTGTCGGCGATCACGTCGATGGGAACCTTGCCCACCGCCTGCACCGCATCGGTATGGAAGAGCACCCCGCGCTCGTGACAGAGCTTGCCGATTTCAGCAATCGGTTGCAGGACGCCGATTTCGTTGTTGGCCGCCATGATCGAAACCAGAATGGTCTTCTCGTCGATGGCCCGCGCAAGGTCGTCGAGATCGATCAGCCCGTCAGCCTTCACTGGGAGATAGGTCACGCGATAGCCATGCTTCTCCAGCCGCTTGCAGGTGTCCAGAATCGCCTTGTGCTCGGTCACCTGGGTGATAATGTGGTTGCCGCGCTCGCGGTACATCTCCGCGATGCCCTTGATGGCCAGGTTGTTCGACTCCGTGGCGCCGCTGGTGAAGATGATCTCTTTAGAGGTCGCGCCGATCAGCCGCGCAATCTGCTCGCGTGCCGCCTCGACGGCCTGCTCCGCCTCCCAGCCGAAGGAGTGGTTGCGGCTGGCCGCGTTGCCGAACTTCTCAGTGAAGTAGGGCATCATCGCGGCCAAAACTCTTGGGTCGAGCGGGGTGGTGGCGTGGTTGTCCATATAAATCGGAAGGCTTACGTCTGCGGGTACTTCTACTTGGCTGGCAACTGTGCTCATTTGTGTCTCCATTCTTATCGTTTGCTCTTCTGAGGGAATGCAATCTGTTCCCTAAAACTTCCCTCAGGGGCTAAAGCCCGTGTCTCTGAGGTGGCCTTTGCGGCACGACTAAACAGGCTGCGGAAAAACCCCTGATTCCGGGTAATATGTGCGAAAATCGTCCCTCCGTGGCTAAAGCCACGACTGATTCTAATGGCTTTACACGGGGGTTAAAACCCCCGTCTCCCTCCGAATTGAGTTTTTCCGCAGCCTGTAAAGTCGTGCCCTTTCAAAACACCGGCAAAGCAGAAATCCATTACAGCGTCAATGCAACCAGCTCTCTCGCATTCCGTTCTCGCGCCGCCGGTGGTTCGTGCTCCGCCAAATCCTGAATGCTGATGCTCTTCAGCACGCCGGCGATGGTCTCGTTCACCCGCGCCAGTGGCTCCTTGATGGTGCAATTCGTGGTCAGTTCGCAGCCCGTCTTGCCTTTGCTGCATGAGGTGATGAAAAACGGCCCGTCGATGGCCAGAATCACCTCGTAGGCGGAGATCGAGCGCGCCTCCCGCGCCAGCGCGTAGCCGCCGTTCATGCCGGCGGTCGAGCGCAGCAGGCCGGATTTGGTCAACTGTTGCAGGATTTTGGCTAGCAATTGCGCCGGAATCCCGTAGGCGTCGGCCACATCCTTGGCGCTGAGCGCGGGCCGCTCCGGGTGCTCGGCCAGGAACTTGAGCGCCATCAGGCCGTAATCCGCTTTTTTGGTCAGCTTGAGCATCTAATATCCGACTTCTTCGGTCCGTGTTTAGTATACGACCGTTTCTGTCGGAATTACAAGTCCCCGCGGAAATCTTTTTGCCCGCGCAAAAAAAATCTCAGAGGATATGAAAATATTCACCAAATTCCGATATGAAATTGAGGGAATTGCCGATACAATTTGCGGGAAGGGCACTTTATTCCACCGATTCTACGAGCGATGGCAACCATCTGCAGACACCCTAAAGTACGCATAGTTTCCCGGCACGAAGACAGTGAGTTTGTCGAATGCCTGGATTGTGGCGATATCTTTGACTCCGAAGAGTTTCGCGACATGGAGATTGAAGAGAACGCCGAATCGGAACCCAGCCTGGAAGACGCCTGAAGCGCGCGTCGGTCTTTGGCTCACCTTAACGACGGGGATTGCCCGCGCCTTGCCGCGTGTGTGGAGTGGCGTGGGGAGCCTGTTTATTTAACGCCGTGCGCGTTGGCGGCCTGAGCGCCCACGCGCCGGGCCGCGATCCATGCATAATGCAGCCCGGAGGCGACGGTCAGCGCCATGGTGGCCCAAAACGCCCATTGCTCGAATATCGCCACCCAGCGAAGTGCGATGTGATGATCCAGTAACATGGCTTGCACCAGCACGGCAGCCACCGCGGCCACCTGGGCCAGCGTGTTGGCCTTGCCCAGGAGGCTGGGACTGAACTCCCGCCTGCCCGTGGCCGCATACAGAATGGCCGCCACCACCAGGATGCCCACATCCCTGCCGAAGACCAGCACCGTCACCGTTACGGGAATCAGCGTCATGTGCATGAGCACCAGAAACAACGTGCTCAGCAGCAGTTTGTCGGCCACCGGGTCAAGGTACTCGCCCAGCAGGCTGCGCTGCTTCAGGATGCGCGCCAGCAGGCCATCCAGCGCATCGGTCAGCCCCGCGACCACGAAGAGTCCAAAGCTCACCGCAAAATGGCGTTCCAGAATGGCGGCCACCAGGAACGGCGCCAGACAGATGCGCAACAGCGTGAGCAGGTTGGGAGCGGTGCGGTATCGGTGGAAGTGTACGCTGGCAATGTCGTTCATGGCAATTCAGATGCAACACGATAGTACAGCATGGCAGGTCTGGCCGCCCATCTTTTCCTTCCGCCCCGGCCCTGATAGACTAACTGAAGTTGCTTTACAGGCGCGTAGCTCAGTTGGTTAGAGCGCTTCCTTGACACGGAAGAGGTCGCTGGTTCGAATCCAGTCGTGCCTACCAAGATTAGATTCAGAGACATCCAAAGACATCCAAGAACGAACAATAAGCCGCTGATAAATCAGCGGTTTATTGTGTTTTTACGTCCAGAGGCGTATTGTGGAAGCCATGCTCCCGTGGGGGTATAGATGGGGGTATATTTTCCGGAGGTGGGGGTATTTCCACTCTCGGATATTTGGGAGGGATTCCCGATGGCGCTCACTGATACCGAAATCCGGCGGTCGAA
>PLPA01000250.1 GCA_003159355.1 Acidobacteriaceae bacterium
ACCTATTAGTGATATGCTCTAGTTACTCGCGCGTTTCCAATCCGACCGTCGATGCTCTGGAAAAGGCAATCGGAGCGCTTGAAGGAACGCCGCCCGCCGTCTGCTTTCGAACCGGCATGGCCGCCATCGCCACGCTTTTCCTGTCCATTCTCAAATCGGGCGATCACGTTGTGATCTCCGATGTCGTCTATGGCGGCACGATGCGCTTGATTCGCGAGGTGCTTGATCCTTTCGGAATTGCCGCATCGTTTGTTGACAGTTCCGAGCCTGGCAACGTTGAAGCCGCCATTACTCCCGCAACCCGTATCGTCTTCATTGAAACGCCCGGCAATCCCACGCTGAAGCTGACGGATATTCAAGCCGTCGCTCAGATAACAAAACGTCATTCGATTCTTCTTGCGGTCGATAACACCTTCCTGACTCCGATTCTTCAGAAGCCGCTCTTGCTCGGCGCGGACATCTCCGTGCTGTCAACGACCAAGTACATCGACGGCCACAACGCGACAGTCGGCGGATCGCTCGCCACGCGCGATGAGAAGCTGCTGGAGCGTCTGCGCCTGGTCCGCAAGACCATCGGCACGATCCAGGCGCCCTTCGAGGCCTGGCTTACGCTGCAAGGAATGAAGACGCTGCCGGCTCGTCTCAGGCTTCATTGCGAAGGAGCGTCGATTATCGCGCTATGGCTTGAAGATCACCCGGCGGTTGAGCGCGTTTACTATCCGGGGCTGGATTCGTTTCCACAGAAGGCGCTGGCGGAGAAGCAGCAATCTTCTCCCGGCGCAATGATCGCCTTTGAATTGAAAGCGGGAGCCGAGACGGCCATCCGGGCATTGAATAGCGTCAAGCTTTGTTCACGCGCGGAGAGCCTTGGCGGCCTAGAGACGCTGATCACTCATCCATCTTCGACAACCCATGCGGATGTTGACCCTGACCTCCGCCGAAGGCTAGGCATCTCGGATGGCATCATTCGCCTTTCCGTCGGACTCGAAGCCGCGGAAGACATTATCGCCGATCTTGAGCAGACCTTCGCGGCAGCGCATTGAACGGCTTACTCATCGCCGGCTTCCGGGGAATATCCGGCCTTTGCAAAAAGCGGTCTTGCTGTACGGGAGTGTTTTTTGAAGTTCACGATTCCAAAGTTTCCCAATGCTTCTTCCCTCAACTCGCACATTGCGGAGGCAGGTGTGCATCATCGAATTCTTCAAGGAGAAATCATGCGAATTTCAGTTCACTTTCCAGTTCGGAGCTCAGTCGTTCTGGTTGCCCTGGCCGCACTGTTGGCTGTGCCTTCCCTGTTCGCGCAGGATCTGAAGCCCATCCAGTTGCCCAAGCCGCAGACCAGCGGCGGCAAGCCGCTGTTGACGGCTCTGGACGAGCGCAAGACCGCTCGCACCTTCGAAAACAAGCCGCTGCCGCCACAAGTTCTCTCCAATCTTCTCTGGGCGGCGTTTGGCGTCAACCGTCAGCCTGATGTCAAGCCGGGCTATGGCCGCACCGCGCCCTCGGCTCGAAACAGTCAGGATGTGCAACTCTATGTGCTGTTTGCGGACGGCGTTTACATTTACGATGCCGTTGCCAATGTGCTGAAACCCGTGGTGGCTGGCGACGCGCGCGCCAAAGTCGGCACTCCGGCGCAGGCCTCGGCCCCCGTCACCATCGCTTATGTCTCCGATGTCAAGAACGACAAGTATTCCAGTGTCGACACCGGATTCATCGGGCAAAACGTATTTCTCTTCGCAGCTTCGGAAGGATTAGGCGCCTGGTTCCATGCTATCCATGGCGACGACGCTTCCAGGGCTTTGAATCTGACCGCGGATCAGCACCTGCTTTACGCTCAGGCGGTTGGTTATCCAGGACCGAATGCATACGTAGTTCCGCCTCCGCCCACCGCTCCACCCACCGCTCCACCCGCAGCCAAGTAAAGGAATTGGTATTGACGCTGCATTTGAGTTTGAAATACGTGTTGATTCACAGTTGGTAGGACCTAGGTCACTGACCGCATGATATGTCCGTTGAGTTCGTGCTATCCCAAGTCTCAAAATCGAGACATGGGGCAGCACGGATGTGCAATCTGCAATTCATTCACTCTCTATCTGCGTGCACAAATTGCTTGCCAAACGCAGAAGAAATTGTTAACTCTCAACCCTGGCAGAGTATGCCAGAACCGAAAAGGAGGAATGCGATGGAAAGAAGAACGTTACTTGGTTTGGGAATAGCCGGTATTGGCGCATTGGCACTGACAAGTCAGGCTTCGGCGCTACAGTATTATCCCAAATCTTCCGATAAGAAATGGGCTGTGCTCTTTGCTACATGGTGCGGCTCATCTCGTGACGCAGGAGTATGGATTTCCGAAGGTCTAGGCGGCATTGCAGATGTCTATGATCTGCGCGAGAATCCCGACCTGAAGAAGTTCGACAACATTATCATCGGATCATCGATCCGTTCAGGCAAAGTCAAGCCTGAAATCAAACAGTATCTTGAGGCCAATGCTTCTTGGCTCAAGGACAAAATCAGAGGCCTCTATATCGTCTGTGGAAACGGACAGAAGCCGATTACGCCTGAGATCGAGAAGAAGTATGTCACCGATCAGTTGCAGGCATATAGCAGCGCGAAAGACGTACCTAGCCATGTCTTCCTTGGCCGCGTTACGGCAGCGCTTCTTGATCCGCCAATACGCGAGGCCTTACTATCCCGTGGTGGCGAATATGACAACCTGAAGCGCAGCGAGAGCCTTGCCTTCGGCCAGGAACTTCTTAAACACGCTTAGCGTACTCTCTTTACCGAAGTGGTCTGTGACTTTTTCCTCACTGGCCCTCCGGCGACAGGTATTCGTCGCCGGAGGGCAGTTAAAGCCACCTTTCAATACGCTCATCCCTCCAATCAGCGTGCCTGAGACGAGGCTGTCTTCGGCAGCTTGCCCAGCGCGTCGGTCACAATCCCCGGTGTCAGCACCTCGGGCAACAGTTGCGGCTCGCTCTGCCCTGGGGCGTAGAGCGCATAAGCCGGAACACCGTTGCGTCCCAGCGTGGCGAGAGCGTGGGTGATGGCTTCGTCGTGCTGTGTCCAGTCGGCGCGCAGCAGGGCGACCTTCCGGTCTCTAAACTCCTTTTGTACCTCAGGCCGATTCAGGGCCACGCGCTCATTCACCTGGCAACTCAGGCACCAGCTTGCGGTGAAGTCTACGAAGACCGGCCGGCCCTGGGCTTGATAGCGGCTGACCGCATCGGCAGACCACGGCTCCCATCCGCTGGCGGCAATGGAATCCAGGGCACTGCGCGCGGCAGAGTTTAAAGCTGCCTTGCCCGCAGTCTCTCTCACGAGCCTTTGAGCGAAGACGGCCAGTGCGACCACTCCCAGCAGAATCAGAGTTGCGACCAGCGTGGCCCAGCGTTTTGCCGGCCAGCGGCCCAGAAACCATCCGGCAATGGCCAGCAGCAGGAAGCTGGCCAGCAACGCGGCCAGCACACTGGCTCCGTAAGCCTGCGCCAGCACCCACGCCAGCCAGATCACGGTGGCGAAGATCGGCACGGCGACGGCCTGGCGCAGCACCTCCATCCATACGCCGGGCCTGGGCAGAATGCGCGTCCAGGCTGGTTGCAGCGTCAGCGCCACATACGGCGCGGCCAGCCCCAGCGCGAGCGCCGTAAAGACGGCAAAGGTGACCGCCGGGGATGCGCTGAGCGCATAGCCGACGGCCGCTCCCATGAAGGGCGCGGTGCAGGGCGTGGCCACGACGACGGCCAGAACGCCGGTGAAAAAGCTGCCCGTGTAGCCGTGCTTCGCCGCCAGAGAACCGGCCGCCGAGGTCAGCGTCAACCCAATCTCGAACTGCCCGGCCAGCGACAGGCCAAGAAAGAAGAGCAGCCCGGCTATCAGTGCTAGAAAGACCGGCGACTGGAACTGAAATCCCCAGCCCAGCGTGGCTCCCGCTGCGCGCAGCCCCAGCAGCACGCCCACCAGCGCCCAGAAGGAGACCAGTATCCCTGCCGCGTAGACCATTCCATGCGCCCGTAACTTATGCAGTTCCCCGTGGCCGGAGTGAACCAGCGCCAATGCTTTGAGAAACAGCACCGGAAAGACGCAGGGCATCAGGTTGAGCAACAGTCCGCCGAGAAAAGCGAGACTGGAGGCTTGAAGAAGGACTGCCCAGGAAAACGATGGCGCGCCGGCCGGCCCAGAGCTGGAAGGCTTTGGCGCTAGGTCAAGCGCAGGCAAAGGAGCCACGGGCGCGGTCGCCGAGATGGACGACGAGGGCGGAGACACTTGAGTTACCACCGCTCCGGGGAGCGCCGTAAGCTCAAACGCCCTTTCACCAGAAAGCGCCAGAACACCCTTCAACAAAGCGGGATTGGCGGCAAGACCGGCGTCTCTCTTGAGGTCGAGAATCAATCCAGTGGGGGTTGGTGTTAGCTTCTGCGGGGCGGGATTGTCGATGATGTCTTGATCTTCCGGAAAGAACATTGCTGAAAGTTCACGCTGGCCGGTTTCGACGGTGAGCCGAAAGCCATCCTTTGCAGGCTGGAAGACGGCCTTGGCTCCGGCGGGCAGCGGCTTGGGAAGTCGATTTATAAATCGCTTGAAGAGTGGGTCCGGTTCATCGGCAGTTTTGTGCGATCCGAGGTCCACGTTTCTCTGTAGTTCTAACTCCGCGCTGCCGGGAATGCAGCTATCCCGGCAAACCAGCCAATCGACGGCGGCGCGCAAAGTAACCGGTCCAGCCTTGACGCTGTCTGCCACGCGCAGCTTGAGCGGAAAGAGCACCTCATCCTCGTAGCCATAATCCATCAAAGAACCGAGGGGCAAACGCCTGGGCGCGGGAAACTCCATCGCTCCGGCGGTAATTCCATCGGGCAAGGTCCAATGAATATGCGGCGGCTCGCCGGCATCTCCGGCATTCATCCAGTAGATATGCCAGCCGGGTTCGAGCTTGAAGTAAAGCCCGGCGTAATTCGATTGATCGCCGCCATACAGCTTGTCCCCCGGCGCCAGCAACTCAACCTGGAGATGAGGCGCGTCAGCCGTGGACGATGCAGCTAGGGAGGACAACCCTGGAAGCAAGAGTAACGACACCAGAACTGAATGTGAAAGACGCATAGCGGGGAAACTAACTCCTTTATTGGATGCAATTGAGCGCGGTTGGGCGCAATGAGTTGAACTCGCGGCTGGACCGGCCCTTAACTCTCTCCCGGCCGGGCGCTGTTTCTGCCTAAAGCTCCGTCGTGAACAATGCTCATCCATTGCCGCCGGTTGATGATCTCGATTTTACGGCGGGCATGGCAGTGGCGTTCACAAGAATCCCGAGGGCCAAACGAATCCGGCACACACAAAGAAGCGCCGGCCCCGAGACACAACTCCACTCTTGCCCCCGCATAGTACGGTTGCCAAAGGCAGAGTGCTATAGACCTCATTGGCCGAGTTATAAACTCATGCAGCCAATGAGGGATGTACAGGAGTGATTCGCGATAAGCAAGGCCTGCTCCCTTCAATACTCATATTCTCTTGCAGATAACTATTTCTCCGGCGTTGTTCCCGCTGTTGGCGTTGCCTGAGGCGGACGCAACTCGGCAACCGGCGAAGCGGCAAACGCCTCAGGGGTCAGATGGCCGCGATGGCAGGTGCCACAGGAAACCTGAGTGCCGGTTGAGCCAATCTTGCCCACACACTGGTTGATGGTGCCTGTCAACTTGAACATTGTCCGAGCGGTGTTTTTTTCTGGCTTGGAGTCGTCGGCGCAGAGGAGCCTGGACTTGCCATTGGGATTGAGGTTTTTAGTGTCTTCAGTGTGGCAGGCGTTGCACTGCACACCGAGCGCGCCATTCCACTGCGCCATGATTTCACGGAGTTGCTGACCGGTCGTATCCTTGGGCAAAACTTGCAGGTTAGTGGGTGCGCGATTGGGGCGCGCCTGCGGGGGAGGCGTACTGGCGGTTCCGGCCGCCGGGGCTTGTGGAGCCTGGGCAACCGTGGTGACGATGAAGACTGACGCGGTCAGCAGGGCAGTCGCGGCAGCGGATAGATACAAGGTTGACAATTTCATGAAGAGATTCCTCACAACGTTGGGATATTTTGCTGCTGAATAGTCCGAATTGTACTCCACATTCATCCGGTAAATTGCGCTGACTACAATTATTTTTAGATTTATTTGCAAATTGTGACGGCCGTCACTTGCTAATTTCTATAGAATCATGCCACAATTGGTTCATGTATATGAAGCGTTTCCAAATTGCGCGTGGTTGTTGTTGCTTCGCATGGCATATGCTGGCAAAACGGGAGACGCGCGTAGAAAACGTAATTACGCCATAGGGCCGGAATCCGGAACTGTGCGTAAGTGACCCGCTGACCAGCAGAACTGGAGCGGGCCTTTTTTTGTCTTGCATGAGGCTCGCTGACCGGGAGAACTGGAGCGGGCCTTTTTCATTGGATGCGACTTGTCGCCAGTCCATCGGGAATCTTTGTCTCCTGCTTCGAAGACCACCATTGAACCATTAGAGGCCATTCGATTCGAGAAGCAATCGAAAGACGACGGAGAGTACTGCATGAGATTCATATCCTGGAAGCCGAGTAACTACACATTTGCCTTGACCGCGGTGCTGGCGCTCATCGCAGCGATCGCGCCTTCGATTTATGCGCAAAATAACTATGGCACTGTGCGCGGACGCGTCACGGATGATTCCGGCGCTGTGATTCCGGACGCTAGCGTTATCCTGACAAACGACGGAACGGAGATTGCGCGCACCACGCGCACCAACCCGGCAGGCGATTACTTCTTTACCGCGGTCGAGCCGGGAACTTACACGGTTGTGATCTCGGCGGAGAATTTCAAAAAAACCGAGCACAATGGAATTATCGTCGATCTTGAACAGACGGCGACCATCGATGAAAAGCTGGCCGTGGGCACCGCAGGCGAGACTGTTGAAGTAACTGCCGCCGCTCCTTTGATCGACACGGCGACCGCCTCCGAGGGGCAGCTCATCACCGAAGATCAGGTTCAGGAACTTCCCAATCAAGGGCGCAATCCTTTCACGGTGAACAAGCTGGACAATAACGTGACGCCGGTGGGCGATCCCCGGTTTGTGCGCTATGAAGATCAGAACGGCACCGATTCGCAGTCGGTCTCTGGCGCTCCAATCGGTACAAACACCTACGTTGTGGATGGAATTCCCATCTCCACCTCGACCGGTGGTGTAACGTTTGTGCCCGCTGTTGAAGCTGTATCCGACGTCAAGGTGCAATCCAACACCTATGACGCGGAGCTGGGAAGAACCGCGGGCGGCGTATTCAATACGTCTTTGAAGTCCGGCACAAATACATATCACGGCGAGCTATTTGGTTTGACCAGGCAAAACGCACTGACGGCCAATCAGTGGTGGTACAACCATACCGGCGCTGCCAAGCCGGACTACACAACGTATCAAACCGCAGCCGCGTTCGGCGGCCCGCTGCCTTTCAACAACAAAATTCACTCTTTGAAGCACACATTCTTCTGGGTTACCGAAGCCAGTTACCGGCAGGCGCAGCCTGCGGGCGGGGCAAATTATTATGTTCCGACGGCGGCCGAGCGGGCGGGTAACTTCAGCGCGGATAATGTCACACTCTACGATCCAACGCAGCCATTTACAGGCAGCGCTCGAAAAGCCGTTTTAGCCGGCAATGTGATTCCAGCGAACCTGATTAATCCAATTGGCCAGGCGATCGCCAACACCTTTCCCAAACCGGACCCCACGGCGAGCACGTCGTATGTCAACGGCCCAAACTACACCGGCGCGGACGACTACAAGACGCGCGGCGATGAGTATGTGATTAAGGTAGACCATGAGTTTTCGCAGCGGTGGTCGCTTGGAGCATCTTACGTTCACCTCTCAACGGATGAGCCAGGCGGCAACGTATTACACACCGTTGCGGCGAGCGATCACAACGAGATTCGCCATATCAACGCGGTTGCCTTGAACAATGTGATTACGCTGAATCCGACGACCATATTGACTGTTGGCTTCGGATATAGCAGCTACTGGCAGGATACGCCGCAGTTCAGCAAAGGCTTCAATCAGGCCAACGGGTTTGGCGGCGCGGGATTTCCAGCCGGCTACGTCAGCCAGTTGCAGTCGCAGTCGTATCCGACCATTACGCTCAGTGGCGTAACCAGCGCGGCTTCTCTCGGCGCGGCCAACACCGGCGTGACGAATCAAACGCAGTACAGCTACGTGGCGGGCATTACCAAGACGATCGGCAAGCAGAACCTGAAGGCCGGTTATGTCTTCCGCACCTTCAACTACTATCTTGCTCCGGAGACAGCGGGCAACGGCTCCTATACGTTCAATGGCGAGTACACCAGTCAGAGTGGCAAATCAGTCACAAACGGGCCGCAGGCAATCGCCGACTTGCTGCTTGGACTGCCCTCGGCGGCCAGCGTTCAGATCAATCCGGCAAATCTCAACGACAATCTGCAATACCAGGCCGTGTATGTTCAGGATGATCTGCGTGTGACCGCCAAGCTGACAGCCAATGCGGGTATCCGGTATGAATATGAACCGGGGGAGCGTGAGTCGGCGAATCAATATGATGTAGGCTTTGATCCCAATGCCGCGTACCAATTTCCGGGAGCAAGCGGAAATGTCGCGGCCCATGGCGGGATTGAGTTCGCCGGCCAGAACGGTTACACCACGCGTTCGGGAAACCTGAACCACCCGAAGGTCTCGCCCCGGCTTGGCGTGAGCTATGAAGTGCGGCCTGGAACTGTCGTTCGTGGAGGCTTCGGCGTATTTTACGGGCCTATCGCTTTATTCACGACCGCAACCACGGGCTATTCGCAGGTCACCAGCTATGCAACCACTGCCGGCTCATCCCTTGGAGCTGTTACTGCGGGTCCTAACTCCTGGCTTTCCAATCCATTCAACGCGACGCTGCTCAAGCCGAGCGGCAATACGGAAGGATATTTGACTGGCGTAGGCAGCTCTATCACGGTGCCGAGCTCCAATCTGCACGCCCCGTTTGTGCAGCAGTATTCGCTGGATGTGGAACAGCAGCTTCCAAGTAGCATCGTCTTCAAGCTCGGTTACGTTGGAGCGCATGGGCGCAACCTCGCGGATTCTGTGAATATCAACCAACTCTCCGACAGTATTCTTGCGCAGTATGCTCCGGGGGGCGTGAATGCCGGTACGAATCTCACCAGTACGGTCACCAATCCGTATTACGCGGCGACGGCGGGCGGTTATCCCTCCACCGGAGTCATCGCGAAAACGTCAGTGGCGCTGGCTCAAACTCTGTTGCCCTACCCGCAATTCACCTCTGTCACGGAATCGCAGAGTGTCGGGCACAGTCTCTACAACGCACTCGACGTGAAATTGCAGAAGCGTTTCAGCCGCGGACTGAGCGCGGTGCTCGCTTATACCTGGTCGTCGAACTGGGATAATCTCTACGGTTCGCCGGTATCCGGATTGGAGACGCTCAATCCCAACGCCGCCGCGCCTCAGGATAGCGAGAATCCGAAAGGCGAGTACTCGCGCGCGGTCAATGACATTCCCAACCGGTTCAGCGGTGCAGTCACCTATGAACTTCCAGTGGGACGGGGCAAGCGCTTCCTTGGAAACGCCAATCGCACTGTCGATACCGCTATTGGCGGATGGAAGATCAACGATGTGACGATTCTGGAAAATGGCGGACCTTTGCCGATCATCCAGACGGATCTTAGTTCGGGAACCTATGGAACTACCGGCGTTGGCGGATCAGGGCAGCGTCCCAATCTGGCTGCTGGAATTAGTCCGTGCTACTCCGGTTCGCCGAAAAACCGGCTTGGAGGCGGCAACGGCGCCAAAACGTATTTCAACCTGAATGCGTTCACGCCCGCGCTTCCTTACACCTATGGCAACGCTCCACGCACGCTGAACTGCTATGGTCCGGGATACGAAAACTCCGACATCTCGATCAACAAAAACTTCAAGATAACGGGGAAGGTGAACTTTGAATTTCGCGCGGAGGCTCTCAATGCCTTTAATAATCCGGAGTTCTCGCAACCCAATGTAACGCTCACCTTTCAGAGCACAGGCCTGACATCGGCAACGTTCACCCCCGCCGCATCGAACACCACAACGGGATCAATCACATCGCAGTTAGGATTCTCGCGCATCATCCAAGTCGGCGGCCGGCTATCCTTCTGACCGCGCAACCATGCTGGCAACCCCGGTAAAAACAGTATCTGGAAGTAACCGGGATAGCTTTAACAGCCCTATCGGCAAGAACGGCAACTCACAGACATCAACCAAAGAAGGAGCAACACGATGAGAGCATTTACGAA
>PLPA01000100.1 GCA_003159355.1 Acidobacteriaceae bacterium
GCCGGAGTCGAGGCCATCCGCCGCGGACTGGCCAAGCCGATCGGATCGCTGACGCAGATGGGGACGATTCGCCTGGGCAAGCGCACCGACAACAAATCGCCGCTGATCAAGGATTTTGTGCCGCTGGCCAAACTCGACGACGTGGTCTTCACCGGCTGGGACATCTTCGAGGACAACGTCTACGAGTCCGCCGCGCACGCCAAGGTGCTGGACGAGAAGATGCTGGAGCAACTGAAGCCTTTCCTGGAGACGATCAAGCCGCTGCCGGCGGTCTTCGACCAGTATTACGTGAAGCGCCTCAACGGCACGCACGTGAAGAAGGGCAAGAACAAGCGCGACCTGGCCGAGCAGTTAAGGGCCGACATTCAGGCCTTCAAGAAGACCGTGGACAGAGTGGTGATCATCTGGGCCGCGTCGACCGAGATTTTTATCGAGCCGACGGCGGTGCATCAGAGCATTGAGGCCTTCGAGAAGGGCCTGGAGAACAACGACATCGCCATTGCGCCTTCGCAGATTTACGCGTATGCGGCGCTCAGCGAGGGCGTGCCCTTCGCCAACGGCGCACCGAACCTGACGGTGGACTTCCCGGCCATGGTTGAGCTCTCCAAGCGCAACGCGGCGCCCATCTGCGGCAAGGACTTCAAGACCGGCCAGACGCTGATGAAGACGGTACTGGCGCCGGCCTTGAAGGCGCGCCTGCTGGGCGTCCGGGGCTGGTTCTCCACCAACATTCTGGGCAACCGCGACGGCGAAGTGCTGGACGATCCGCAATCCTTCAAGACCAAGGAGGAGTCGAAGCTCGGCTCGCTCGATTACATCTTCCAGCCGGAGCTTTACCCCGACCTCTACAAGAATCTCTACCACAAGATTCGCATCAACTACTACCCTCCGCGCGGCGATGACAAAGAAGCCTGGGATAACATCGACATCTTCGGCTGGCTGGGCTACCCGATGCAGATTAAAGTGAACTTCCTCTGCCGCGATTCGATTCTGGCCGCGCCCATCGCGCTCGACCTGGTGATGTTCCTGGACCTGGCCAAGCGCACGCCGGAGCTGCGTTCGCTCGGCATTCAGGAGTGGCTGAGCTTCTATCTAAAATCGCCGCAGAGCGCGCCGGGGCTTTATCCGGAGCACGACCTCTTCATCCAGTCGATGAAGCTCAAAAACACGCTGCGCCACATCATGGGCGTGGACCTGATCACCCACCTCGGCCTCGAATACTACGACTGACCACCTGCGGTGGGGCAGACGCTCCCTTTGGTCGCAAAAGCAAAACGCCTCATCCGTCTGGGTGGGGCGTTTGCCTTCTAATTCTGTTTTGATAGGATAATTGCTTTTGCCTCTTGAAGATCAATCTTTGCCCGATGACCATGAGCGGCGAGCAACGAAAGCAGTTCGCCGCCGCTCAATAGCGTGAGCGGCTTGTCCTTTGCGAATTCGTATGCGTCTGATCCATATGTAGCAGTGGTAACAAGGATGCCCTTGTTTGCGCCTTCATTATGGACTGTACCGTAGAGATCGCGAACAGCGGCTACACCCACAACATTCGTATACCGCTTGGCCTGGATAACAATTTTGCCGCCACGAATTGGATCAGGGTCAAATGCAATCGCATCAACTCCTCCGTCACGGCTGGCCTGTGTAATTTTAACCTCTCCGCCATTCTTGCTGAATTCCTTCTCGAATAGCTCACGGATCAGATTCTCGAAGTCCAGCCAGTCCATCGCTGCCAGATTCGTGCGGTCGTCCAAGGTGTCCGCTACGGCGTAACCCTCAACAAACCGGTGATCTTCTCTGTTGATTGAGAGGATTGGACGTACAGGTGTTAGCTCAATCAACTTGCTACTTGCTACTCCTTTTAGCTTCCTAAAGCACGCCCTCGGATCGACTTGACTGAGGTTGATCTGTAGAAACTCCTCACGTTCCGCTTGTATGGAGAGGATACAGCCATGGGTTTCTTTCCCAGTGGCCCTATCTATGCTTTGAACCCACCCATTGAAGACGATACTCTTGAGCACTTCTGACTCGTCCGCAATATAAAGTTCGTGAAGCGTCCGGAGGGCAATCTGATATAACGTCTCATCGTATGTCTTTTTCAGCCATGACTCAGAGACTGGCACTTCTTGAAACTGCTTGCGTGCTGCAACGTACTTCATCTCTCGAATGCTCGGAAACGCTGATTGATCCGGAAGCTCATAATCTACTATCAGTACGCCGCTACTCTGATTGAAATGGAGAATATTTCCTCTTGGTAAACTATCGGGATACGCTGAATGATTCAGGACTTCCGCAAAGAAATACTCCACAGCAGATGCATCCCCGGCTTTATACTCCTCCCGAAGCGCCTTCACCTGTGCGTTTTGGTCTTTCTGCTTTTCCCTGTACTCATCTTTTGCGAGTTCCCATGCATGGACCCTAGCCGCATAGTCTTTGGCAGCCGCTTGGCGTGCTGCGTCGAACTCATCAAGCAGCTTCTTGTGTGATACATCTATTGCAGCACACTCTGCACACCATGTTGCTTTTGTTTCTTCAAACTCGCGTTCAAACTGGTCAACTTTCTCGCGCCATCTTGCTCTTGCTTCTTCGAACGGACGTTCTGCCCAATTCATTTCTTTTGACTTGAAGAATGGGAAAAAACGGCCAATCAATTGGCGGATTGTTGAGCCAAAGACGAAGAAGACCGTCGTCTGGCCGCTGAAAACGCGACGGACTTCCGATATAGACCATCGAAAGATATATGCGCTGGGATCTGGTTCATTCGGTAGGACTGGTTTTTTGGGTTCAATAGGATAGTTTGGTTTTGCCGGCCTAATTGGAGTAACTGGTCGATTCGGTTGAGGTTCTGTAAACATGATTGTATTCGTCAGGTTCGACCATCGAAAAAGATCCTGCTGGAGGCCTGCTTCCAGAATCGTCTCCAGTGCGTTCAATTGAACTTTCAATTCCGCCGTTCGATTCCGTGCCGTCCTTCTATTTATTTCGATATCCCATGATACTTGAAGTTTTTCTTGCTTGGCCTTGAGCGCCAATAGTCGATTCTCCCATCGCTCGTTCCAAGCCGCGCGCTGAAGACTGGCCTTCAACTCGGCTTCTTGCCTCGTAACACCACGAACAACGCGATAGGCCTTGAGTCCGTCGTGCTGTACTCTGACTTCCCACATTCCAAGAGTCTCCCTTCTTGGAAGAATACAGGATAATTTCGGTTGTGGAATCCAAATAATTGCTCATGATTACGGATACGGACAGCCACAATCGAGGCTATTTCCCCAGCAGCGACACGCCTTCCTGTTGCGCGGCTCGGCGCAGGTCATCGTCGAAGGTGGCCAGCGGGAGGGAGAGGCGCAGGGCGAGTTCCAGGTATGTGGCGTCGTAGACGGTCAGACGGTGAAGATCGGCTCCGGCCCCAGATGTGCTTCTCCGTGTCACCATCAACCCTGCCGGAGCCGTTTCTCTACGCGGCTACGGCTTGCGCCAGCCTACGGACGGTCAGCACGGTGATGTCGTCTTCCTGGCCGAAGTCTTTGGCGGCGTCGGCGATGTAGAAGGCGGATTGGTTGCTGAGATTGTGAACGCGGTCGAAGCCGAAGAGCTCGCCGGAGGGTTGACGGGCCTCGACGACTCCATCCGACATCAGCAGAATGCGGTCGCCGGGGTGCAGGTAAAGCCGGACCTCCGGGTAGCTCACCTCAGGCAGAACACCCAGCGGCAGACCGCCGGGCAGCGCGACCTCCTGGCTATTCAAGTAGGGTGGCAAGTGGCCGGCGTTGGCCAGCACCAGCTCTCCATTGGCGCTGAACCATGCGGCCTGGCAAGTGGTGAAGCTGTCGCCGTCCACTAGCACGCGATTCAGCGAAGCAAGAATCTTCGCCGGGCTGCGCTCCGGGGTGCTGCGCAGTGCGCCCATCAGCATGGAGACGTTCATGGCGGCCTTGAGGCCTTTGCCGGCCACATCGCCGATGACCACCAGCAGCCCGCCGTCCGCCGTCGGCTGGACGTGGTAGAAGTCGCCGCCCACCTCGTTGGCCGGGTTGTAGACGGAGTCCACCTCGAAGCCGGGGGTTGCGAGCCTCTCCTGGGGAATCATCAGCTCCTGCACGCTGCGGGCCGCGGCCAGCTCGCTGGAAGCGCGCTCCTGGTCGCGCTGCACGTGCAGGAAGCGGACGAAGATGATGAGCACGATGACGAAGATGCCGGTGAAGTCGGCGATAGAGGCAAAGTGAATGGGGATGGGTCCGGCCTGGAGGGTGAGGGGCGAATGGTAGGGATGGCCTCCCCAATCGCTCATCTCCCCGGTGAGAAAGGGTTCAATCCAGCCGATGAGACTCAACACCAACGGAATCAGCAGCAGGCCTGCCTCGAAATTTCGCCGCAGCGTCGCCGCGATCAGTGTAATGAAGATGAAGACCAGCCAACCCAGCATCCATAATGCGCAGACCGCCAGGACCACTGCCAGTACAATCCCCACGACCATGCCGTGGCCGGAAAAGGCCACCAGAAAGGCGGGGATGATTCCGGCCAGGATAGGTGCGGTAAAGCGAAGCAGAGAGATATACCAGCGTTTGCGCAGGGCGAGAAAGGCAACCAGGAACTCAAAGTAAAGGTAGGCCGTAACCGCCAGCACTTGAAAGAGCAGCGCGAGATACAAGAGGCGATCCAGCCATGCGGAGTTGCCGGCCAGCTCAAGAAAGCCGAGGGGCGCCAGGAACAGCTCATAGAGGGCCAGCCAAAGATACTCGATGTGGCCCCTTTGCGTGAGAAAGAGGATGAGCAGAAAGAGCGTCAGAATGGTCAGCAGGATGGAGACCACCAGCTTCGGAAGACGTTCAAAGAGGCTATGGTTGGACCACAGTTCCAGCGCGCGATCCAGGTCTTGACGGTTGCCCAAACGCAACTGGCGGTCGGCAAAGAAGCCGGTATAGGCTCCGAAGCCGATAGGAACAAAGATGCTTCGCACCACCAGGGTAAGAGAGGATTCAGAGGGCGCCAGCTTCAATTCGTAGATGCGAGAGATTTGCTGGAAGCGCTCGATCGCATCTCCATGCGGCCCCTCCGGTTGAATCCGGCGGCCGTTTGCGAAGACATCGACACTCAGCGACTCCGAGCTGGAGGAGCCGCTCTGTGAAGGAGGCAGTTCGAGCAGCAGAAAGACCGGCCCGTGGTTCTGAGCCAGCTTGATGTGCATCCGGAACCAGATGAAGGGCCGCTGGTGGCCATTGGAGCGGCTGGCGTTGGGATCCCCGTTCGGAGCGCCTGCCGGATGGTCCTCGTCGGGAATCTCGGCAAAGGACTCCTGTGCGTCCCGGAGGGCCCATGTGGAGTCGTCGAAGCTGGCGGTCGCCGCCGCCGGGTTGGAGGTGATGCCGACGCGCCAGCCTTTGTCGAGAAGCAGCGGCGAGCCCAGGTTCGTGGCGTCGAAGAGTATCTCGGGGGTTCGCTGCGGACTAGCGGGGGCGGGTCGAGCATGGCTGTGCGGATGCAACAAGTCTTCCAGCGGGGGATGGGGCGGCGGTTGCTGGGCAATGAGTTGCATCGTTCCGCATACGGCCAGGCCAACCAGCACAATCAGTCTTCGCAAGGCAACGCCCCCACTTCCGCGTGTACTCCACTGTAATTCAGACGGAGGCCGGCTTCAAATTGGCGATAGTATTACAATGGAGATGAGGTAATACCGGGAGGTCATTCATGGAAACCACGCTCACCAGCAAAGGCCAGGTCACGATTCCCAAGCACATCCGCGACTCTTTGCGCCTGGAGCCGGGATGCAAACTGGTTTTCGATGTAAACAATGACGGGGAAGTGGTGCTGCGCAAGAGATTTCCTACCCCAGAAGCGCGGCCTGACCGGTTTGATCGCGCGCTGGGAGCGGCCGAGATCAAGATGGGCTGCTCCACCGATGAGTACATGGAACTGATCCGCGGCTACTCCGATGATCCTTCTTGACGCCAATGTGATCCTGGACGTATGGGATCCTGACCCTGTCTGGCATGGATGGTCAAGCAGCCAGTTGCGGAAGCTGTCGCTCCTGGACGAATTCGTGATCAACCCTATCGTTTATGCGGAGATTTCGGTCTCGTTTGCCAACTCCGTCGACCTGGACGAAAAGTTGGCAGAGCTGGATGCGATTGTCGTCAGCATTCCTCGCAGAGCCGCATTTCTTGCCGGCAAAGCCTACGCGCAATATCGCCGGCAAGGGGGAACAAAAATCAACGTCCTGGCCGACTTCTTTATCGGGGCGCACGCCGCTGTGCTCGAATGCCCGCTGCTGACCAGAGACACACGGCGCTACGCGGCCTACTTTCCCAGCGTGCGCCTGATTGCTCCCTGACGAGTGGACACCAGCCTGGCTGGTGGAGCCGGATCGGTAGACGCGGACTCCGCTAGCCCGGGGAAGGATCATCCGCGCCGCTGGCGACGCACAAACCCTGCCAGAGCGAACAGTCCTGTGCCGAGCAGGGCCATGCTCGCAGGCTCCGGAACGGGGGGCGTTTCCTGGGATTGGGAAGGGCCGCCGCTCAAGCCGTTTGTGCCCTCCAGCGCACTCGTACTCTCGCTCGTGCAGTTGTTGGAGATCGTGTTCGTATCCATTGTCACAGCGCCAGTTTGCGCCAGGGCTCTGCCACAGTCTATGGTTGCACCGCTATTCATTACGATGCTGGTAGTCGCGAGGATATTCCCTTCGAATGACGTGTTGGCGCCGAGAATGGCGGAAGTGCCTACCTGCCAAAACAGGCTATCGTCCGGAGAGGAACCCAGGTTGATGAAGGTCACATCCGAACCACTCGCTGTGGTGAGAGTGGTCCCAATCTGAAACACCCATGTGGCATTGTTGTTGCCCTCGGCATCCAGAACAATTGTTCCCGTCAACTGGGCTGACGTGTCAAAATGATAGACTCCCGGCGTTAATGTGAGTCCGCCTAGGTCTTCCCCTGTCAAATTCGAATTGAACGGCGCGGCTGCTAGGGCATAGTACTCAGTGGTCGTATCGAATTGAGCCTGTTGCGCAACCGCGTCCGTCTGATGCACTGTCCCGTTGAGCGTAATGCTCCCTTGACCAGTGATCGAAGTTCCTGGATAGAGTCCCAGATCTCCAGTGATGGTTGTTGGGCCAGTATTGGCTACCGTAGAAGCGCCCAGGACCGCAAAGCTGCTTGCGCTTCCAAGGATGGAGTCGGCATAGACTGGGAGTGTTAGAAGAGGGAGAATCAGGAAGCAAAGTCGTTGTAAACGCATGGGTTAATCTCCTGGAATACGATATGAAAGCATTAACGCAAAACGTCGCAGAGAACCACACTAGACAATTTACCACCAACAAACGCAGTTCACAGCCATTTCGCAACAGATCACGTTAATATGCGCGTAAAAAGATAAACTGTGCAATTTTGCTCACTTTGCAGATTCTTCCTTGATGCTCCTCATGAACAAAACTGGTTGAGACTTGGGTCTTTCGCCAAAACTCAAGAGACGGGTTAACCATTTAGCGGGTTAGCCACCGCTTCGCGGTGATAGCGAGTTAGCAAGTTAGCGGGTTCATTGTCGGCGTAACTTGCAGCGGCAAGACAGGCTGCTCTTAAGATGCATCGTCAGGAACGCCGAAGCAAACCCCGCCGCCTGCCCGGCATCGGCGTTCAGGGAACAGAATCGGCGATGTGGATTAAAAACTGTTCCCCGTTGTTGCCAAATGGGCGAGGAGTAGCGTCTAAATAGAGGAGCGAAGCGGCCCAGTCCGCAGGCCTGTGAGGCTATAGTCCGCCGCGCTCCAAGCTGCGAGAATGGAACTGTGCCGGAGGTGTGGACATGCGGAGAGTGCGGATAGCTTCCCTGGCAGCGGCGCTGACAGGGCTGGCTCTGGCGGTTTCGCTGGCTACGAGTTCGTGGTCGCAGTCCGCTCCACCGGCTGCGCCTCCCTCAAGCACGCCGTCTTCAAACCCACCCACTACCCAGCCGGCTCCGGGAACGGCGCCCGTCGCAGGGGACACTCCCGCATCCGCGCCTTCCAAGCCGCCCGCGCCTGGAACGACGCCGGTGGGAGGCGACACCGCGGCTACCACCGTGAATCCGGACAAGGTNNGCCGTGGGCAATCGCGACATTGGCGGCCGCGGGGTAGGGAACTGGTACTCGACCGACTATGAGATTAAGATGGGCCGGGCGTATGCCGCGGAGGTCGAGAAGAGCACAAAATTGATTACCGATCCGGTGATCACCGAGTACGTGAACCGCATCGGCCAGAATATCGTCAAGAACTCCGACTGCAAGGTGCCGTTCACCATCAAGGTGATCGACTCGGATGAGATCAACGCGTTTGCGCTTCCCGGCGGCTTCTTTTACGTCAACTCGGGCCTGATTCTGAACGCCGATGAAGAGGCCGAGCTGGCCGGGGTGATGGCCCATGAGACGGCCCACGTCTGCGCCCACCACGCAATGCGCGAGATGACCCGGCTGAATTATGCCCAGATCGGCATGGTGCCTGTGATGATTCTGGTGGGCGGCTGGACTGGCTACGGCATCTACGAAGGCGCGCAACTGGCCCTGCCGGTTACTTTCTTCAAGTACGACCGCCAGTTCGAGGCGCAGGCCGACTACCTGGGCTTGCAATATATGTATCGCGCCGGCTACGATCCCCAGGCCTTCATCACGTTCTTTGAGAAGGTGCAGGCGCTGCAGAAGCACAAGCCTGGACTTGTCTCCAAGGCCTTTACCGACCACCCCCAGACTCCCGACCGCATCCTTCACTCACAGGAGGAGATTGCCCGTATTCTGCCGCCCAGGGACGAGTACACGGTGACCACCTCGGAGTTTGACGACGTGAAGGCGCGGCTGGCGCGCATTGAAAACAAACGCCGGCTCACCGACACGAAGAAAGGCGCCAAACCGTCGCTGCGCAAGGCCGGTACGGGAACCGGCGACCCGACCAGCCCGTCCGGCACCTCCAGCCCCAGCAGCACCTCCAGCGACGACGACAAACCTACGCTGCACCGCCGCGACGACCAGAACTAGAACGATCCTCCATCTAGTCCTATATTGATACCCATCGGAGGCGGCTTTTCCGGCAATTCTGCGCCGCTGCCCGCGCGAATGTTAAAGTTAAGTTTCGTATCTTATGTTTGCCACCTCCCAGCACGCGCACTTCATCGGAATCGGCGGCATCGGCATGAGCGGCATTGCCGAGATTCTGCTCAGCCTGGGCATGAAGGTCTCGGGCTCCGACCTGCGCCGCGGCCCGGTGACCGACCGGCTGGCCCAACTGGGCGCCACCATCTATGAAGGCCATGATGCCGCTCACATAGCCGGAGCCACAGTCGTGGTCACCAGCTCAGCCGTGGGCGCGGCAAACCCTGAAGTGCTCGAGGCCCACGCCCGCAAGATTCCCGTCATCCAGCGCGCCGAAATGCTGGCCGAGCTGATGCGGCT
>PLPA01000098.1 GCA_003159355.1 Acidobacteriaceae bacterium
ATGGCATGAGCGCCATGGCTCATCGTCGTCATATTCTGAAATTCAAGGCGCGTGGTGTGATCGAGGTTCTGCTGCCCGCTGTAGCCGCCGCCGGTGAAATCGCCTTGAACATTGACGGTGAGCGCCGTTGAATCGGGATAGATGTTCGTATTCTGCCGCTCGAGCTGGAAGCGGCTCTCGTTGACGATGTGATCGTTGACGACGATTGCATCGCTCATCTGCACGGTGTGGTCGGTGTTTGCCTCATGCGTGGAAGCGCTCGCCAGCGATCCGGAATTCAGATCGCCGTGCTCGGACTCAGACCAGAAGCCATAGCGTGCGGTGAAGGTGTTTTTAGCGCCCAGTTGCCAATCGATGCGCGCCGAGGCGTTGTCGCGGATGCGGCGATTCAATAGGTTGACGGAGTAGTTCAGGTTGTCCTCGTAAACGCCGGAGCTGTCTTCGAGAATCGCATCCGGAATCGCCCAGGCATTGATGCTCCCGGTGTTGCGCTGTTCGGCGCTGACAAAGAAGGACGCCGTCTTGGAGAGCGCGCCGCTCGCCGTGCCGTTGAACTGGTAGCTGTAGTAAGGGGGGATGACCGGCGTGAAGGGATTGCCGGTATTGAAGGCCTTGTCGTTGCCTTGCATGAAGACCTGCCCGTGCAGCTTGTCCGTTCCCGGCTTGGTGAGAATCTCGATGCGGCCGAAGCCGATGCGGTCGAATTCTGCCGAAAAAGGATTCTGATTGATGCGAATCTCGCGAATCGCCGACTTGGGTGGAAGCTGTCCGCCGCTGAAGCCGTCGATGTAAATCTGCCCGCCATTCGGTCCCGCCGAGGGGCCGGCCAGCGCTGTCAACTCATTCGACAGCTCATCCGGATCGTCAGAGAGCGCGTCCAGGTCCTTGCCCTTGAGAACGATGGCGCTGGCGTTGCCGCCCGCCTCCACGTTGACCGCGGGCGACTCATCGGTGACCGTGACGTTCTGCTGCTCGACGGCCATGGCCATGGAAATCTTCACGTGCATCACCTGGCCGGCCGCAAGCTGAATGGGCTGCGAAGCAAAGTCAGCAAAGCCCGCCACCGAGGCCAGCACAACATACTTGCCGGGAGCGATGCCGCTCACCTGGTAAGCCCCGCTCGCGTCTGCGGTTGCCGTGCCCACGGTCACTCCCGCGGAGGTGGTGATGGTGATCGTTGCGCCCGGAATCATCGCGCCTGTAGGGTCAGCGACTTGACCGCGCAAGGTGCCTGCCGCAACTGGAGCCGCGGTAGCCGCTGTTGCCGATGAAGGTGTCGCCACTGCCGGCGCGGGAGTTGGCGCCTGTGCGGCGGCCACACTGGCCGCGCCCAACGCCAAGGCAACAAAAAGATGTGTGAAGCAATGTAATTTTGAGTACACGTGTCCCTCGCTTGTCTCCGATAAATGTTTGTGTGCGTCTACTGTGCGGCCGCTTCGGCCGCGCCCGCGCCGCCGTTCATGCTCCAGTTGGAGAGCAGGTTCTGACTGGCCGCGGGAGCCTCCAGCAGCGGTTCAACGCCTGCCAGCAGCGTGATCGCCGATACCTCGCTGGTTCCGTCGGTCGCTACCAGCATCACCGCCTCGCCCTTTTGCAAATCGCCGAGTTGAATCGCCGGCGCCCGGCTGAGCATCTGCTGGGGATCGGGAGCGACGCCGCCCGCACCGCCATGCTGGCCGCCCCATTGGCCGCCGCCTCCGCCGTGCTGCCCGCCTGTCGCGCCGCCATTCGCCGCGGAAGCATTACCGCCTAATCCGCCTTGACCGCCGCTTGCGGTTCCTTTCAGCCGCATGGCCAGCATTCGCGCCATCATCTCCGGCAGCCGCCGCATCTGCGCCTCGGCGGTGATGTGGATGGTGACCTGCTTCTTGGTCGCCAGATCCTTCACCACCAGCGTTGCTCCCGCCGCATCGAGCGACGTGATGGTTCCGGCGATGCTGCGGAAGCTGCCTGAAACCACATCTTCGGCTGTAATCTCCGTGCCGTCCGCATTCTTTTCACCGCGCGCCCGCAACTGGTCGCCCACGTGAATCGCATCGATCAGCTCCGGCTGCGCCTCGTCATAGCGCACCGAGGCCGGCGCGTAACGCTTGAGCATCGTCGCCTTGGCGGTATGCACGGTGATCGTCTTGGCCAGGACTCCCGCGCCGCTGGTCAGCACAATGACGCCCGCTGCGGCATCGACGCTCTTCACCAGCCCGCCCACGCCGCGCCGCTGCCAGTCTTCGCGATCCTTCTGCTGCTTCAGCGCCACATCCGCCTGCTTGATGGCGACGATGCGAAGAGCATGGACTGTGGTTCCGGTTGCATTCGAATCCGGTTTCACCAGCGCTCGATCGCTCACCGCCAAATCGCTGAACGAAATTTTCTCCGCGCTGCTCAAATCCTTAGCTCCGGGCGCGATGCGCAGGATCGCCGCGTCTGAAGAAACTTCGACCTGGTAAACTCCGTCGGCATCCGTCTTGACCGTAAGCGTGCTGCCATTGATGGCGGTGATCGAGCCCTGGAAAGGTTTGGGCACCTGGGCCAGCGCCACGCCGGCCAGCAGAGCGAAGATCACAGCCAAATGCGTAATTGAAAGCGGATATCGAATCTTCATCTTGCCTTTCGTAAGCCAACTTTCCACAGGCCAACGCCTTTTGGCGTGCGGGATGGGAAAAATCATCACTGTTTGAGTAGACGGCTCAGGCCGCCAAAAGGTTGAGGGAAGCCTTATCAATCCTTCGCCAGCTCCGCCGTCTCCAGAAAGGCAAAACTGCCCGACGGCGTGGGAAGCACGTGCGTCAGCCGCCGGTTGTGCACCACGACCGTGTCCCTGTACCAGAGATTAATGGCGGGCAGATCGCGCGCCAGCGTCTGTTGCGCCTCGACGTAATCGGCGCGCCGCCGGACCGCGTCCGCGCTCTCAGACGCATCGGCAAGCAGCGCGTCAAGCTGCGGATTCGAGTAGTGGCCGCGGTTGGCGCCCTGAGGAGAAAAGCTGGCTGTCGCGAAGGCGTAGGTGAAGATGTCCGGCTGCTCGTTGCCGCCGATCCAGCGCAGCGAATACAGTTGAAAGGTTCCTCGCGTCACGTCCGAGTAGAACGTGGCGAACTCGTAGCTGCGCAGATCAAGCGCAATGCCCGCCTTCGCCAGTTGCTGCTGCAAGACTGCGGCCAGCAAGCGAGTGTCGCCGTCGGTTGAAGTCTTCATCGCCAGATGAAAGCGCACGCCGTCGCGCCCCGGTGGATGGCCCGCTTCATCCAGCAGCCGCGCCGCTCGCGCAGGATCGTAATCGTAGCGGGCGACGTCACCGGTGAAGGCCCAGTGGCTCACGGGCAGCAGGCTCTCGGCCGTGTGCGCGTGGCCTCCGAGCAGCGTCTGAATAATCAGCTTGCGGTCGATGGCGCAGGCAATCGCCTGACGGATGCGCGCGTCTTTCAACAGCGGATCGCGCAGGTTGAAGCCAATGTACTGCACCTGCGTTCCCGGCGCGTCCTCGACGATCAGATTCGGCCGCGTGGCCAGCACCGCCAATGAATCCATCGGCAGCGAATTGACGGCCACGTCGCCCGAACCTTTTTCCAGCTCCAGCGACTCGGTGATCGCATCCGGCACCACGCGAAAGCGCACGCGCTCAATCTTCGGCGCGCCGGACCAAGAGAACGGATTGCGCTCCACTACAACATCCTGATCGATCTGCTGGCTCACAAAGCGAAACGGCCCGGTGCCCACCGGATGCCGCCAGAACTCGCGCCCGCTACCCTCCGGAACAACGCCGAAGGCGCCGGTGGAAAGATTAGTCAGCAGAAAGTTGTCCGCGTGCTTCAAATGAAAAACAACCGTCCGCGCATCGCGAGCCTCGACCGTATCCACCGACGCATAGGCCGCGGCCTTGGGCGAGATCACCGCGCCGGAGCGGATCGAATTCACGGTCCACGCCACATCGCGCGCGGTCATCGGGCGGCCATCATGGAACTGCACGCCCTCGCGCAGATGAAAGACCAGCGTCAGCGGCTCCGGCTGCTCCCAGCTCTCGGCCAGCGCGGGCGTGAAATGAAAGCTGGCATCGCGGGCCACCAGCCCATCGAAGAGCAGTTCGTCAATGTGCTCCGATTGGGCATCGGTGCCGACGCGCGGGTCCAGGCTGGCCGGGCTGCTCTCGATCAGGAAGACCACCGTCCGCGGATCGCGTGGCGCCGAGTGGCAGCCCGCCAGCGCCACCAGCGCGGCCAGCATCACCAAAGAAGTTTGGGTGCCCCACCCTCGCCGCGTTCTTGTTTTTGCGGCTAGGGTGGGAATCCACGAACTGCGGGTGCCCCAGGTCTCGATTTTGAGACCTGGGAAACTGCAAGCCTTGGTTGCGCTACGCATACGTCACCTGCCCCAGGATCGCCGGTCGGGCCGCGCCGGTTGCTCGCGGCAGATTACCCGGCAGATGGTTCCAGGTTTGCCAGGCCAGCAGCGCAAAGGCCGCGGCCTCCTTGGCCTCGGCGGGCAGGCCGAACTCCTCGCTCGCCGCCAGTTCGCAACCCAGCGGCTCAAGCCTTTGCGCCAGCATTGCCATCAGCGTCGCATTGCGCGCGCCGCCGCCGGAGACGATGTAGTCCACGCCTCGGCCTCGCATTGTGCTTTCAATGTAAGTCTTGTAACTCCGCGCAATTGTCTCGGCGGTCAGCGCGGTCGCCGTGGCCAGCGCGTCTTCGGGTTTGCTGCTGTGCCTGCGGCACTCGACCAAAAAGGCCGCCGCGTAAGCGCGCCCAAACTGCTCGCGCCCCGCGGTGCGCGGCGGCTTCTGCTTGAAATACGGATTGCGCAACGCCTCGGCCAGCACCGGTGCGAGCACTGCGCCCTGCGCGGCAAAGTTCCCATTGCGATCAAACTTTTTATTGAAGAGCTTCTGAGCTAGCGCGTCGATGACCATATTTCCTGGGCCTGTGTCGAAGGCGATCACCGCCTCTGCCGCGGCTCCGGCGGGAATCGACGTCAGGTTGGCGATGCCGCCGATGTTCTGCAATACGCGCCCGCGCTTGGCGTCGGCAAAGAGCACGTAGTCCAGCAGCGGAACCAGCGGCGCTCCCTGGCCGCCGGCGAGCATATCCGCGGGGCGAAAATTGGAAACCACCGGAACGCCAATCGCCGCGGCCATCACCGCCGCCTCGCCGAGCTGCCAGGTGCATGCGAAGCGCCGTCCCGCATAGCTCTCCGCGCGCGGCTGATGATAAAGCGTCTGCCCGTGGCAGCCTATCAGATCAAGCTTGACTTTGTGTTGCACGAGCGCCGCGCTGACCGCCTCGGCGTAGGCCAGCCCGAGCCGCCAGTTGAGCCGCGCCAACTCGGCGGTTGAAGTTGAACTCGCGTTCATCGCCGCTAAAACCGCTTGCCGCAACGCAGCCGGAAACGCGAAGCCCTCATGCGCGAGCAGCGTGACGCGGGGCCGCAGTTTTCCCGGCGCAATGCGCACCACGGCTACATCGATTCCATCCGCCGAAGTGCCGCTCATGATGCCGGCCACCGTCATGGTCTTCGCGCTCATGCGGTCTGCGCCTCCGCATTGGTTTGGGCGCTTCGGACCGTTTCGCCAAAGTGCAAAATCCGCGCCCCCAGCGATTCGAATTGCTTCGCCGTGAGCGCTGGCGGAACACCGCTTGCAAAGAGCTTCGCTCGCGCTGTTGCCGTTTCGAAAGCGCGCGCAATAATAAGCTTTGAAAACGCCGCCGACCGCTCAGCTTCGGCAATTAATGCTTCATACGCGCGCAGAATCAGTTCTGGAGTATGACAGATTTCCATCAAATCCATTCCCGCGCGAATCGCCTCTATTGCAGCCTCTTCAATGGGCATGAACTTCAGTATTCCGCCCATCTCCAGATCGTCGGAGAAGAGGATGCCGCGATAGCCGATGCGCTTGCGCAGCACCGTAGTAATCCAGTAGGGCGACACGCTGGCGGGACGATTCTTGCCGGGAGTCTCAGGATAAGCCGCGTGGTTGACCATCACCATTGGCAGTTCGTTGCGCAGATCGCGATAGGGCGCAATATCCTCGCTCCATAATTCGCGCATCTTGCGATGAATCGCCGGAGTTTCCGTGTGCGAATCCAGAGAGCCGCCGCCGAGACCGGGAAAGTGTTTGCCGCAGCCGGCGACATTATGCGCCGCAAGGCCAGCGAGAAAGTTGCGCGCATACTCGATCACTTGTTCCGCAGTTTCACCCGCTGCGCGTGAGCCAAGAACGGCAGCCGACGCTGGCAGAGCCAGGTCGAGGACCGGCGCCAGCGTTGTGTTGAAGCCAAAGGCCTTCACGGCGCGCGCGATCAACTCGCCGTGCTCGCGAACCAGCGCACTACGGTCTGTTCGTCGCGCCGCCTCCGCCACAGCCTGCGCGGAGGGCATCGGCGCGAGCGCATCGCGCAGCCGGTCCACCGTTCCGCCTTCTACGTCCACGCTGCGAAAGCTATGTGGCGCGCACAAGGCTGTCGCCTCATCCAGCAGCGCCCGCGTCTGCCGCGCGTCGGTAATGTTGCGCCGGAAGAGAATCACGCCTGCCGGACGCACCAGCTTGAGCCATGCGCGCTCCAGCGCGGTCAACTCCGTGCCGCCGAGGCCGACGACCAGCAGGCTTCCCGCCGCGTGACGTAGATTTATTTTCATCCTTTTTCCTTTAACTCACTTTGTAACTCTTCCAGCAGATTCAGCGCTTGCAGCGGTGTCAGCGAGTTCACGTCCGTCGCCTCGATGCGGTCCACGATGCGCTGCGAGAGTGGCGTGAAGATGGTCAACTGCACCGGCTCGGCAGCCGTCTCCACCTGCACGCTCTGCCGCTCCTGCTTTTCATGCTGGCGCAGTACGTGCCGTGCCCGCTCGATGACGGCCATGGGCAGCCCCGCCAGCCGCGCTACTTCAATGCCATAACTCTTGCTGGCGGCGCCCGGTTCGATGTTATGAAGAAAGACGATTCCGCTCGGCGTCTCTTTCACGCCCACGCGCAGATTGCGGACGCGCGGCAGCTTCTCGGCGAGCATGGTGAGTTCATGATAGTGCGTGGCGAAGAGCGTGCGCGCGCCGCTCTCCGCATGAAGAAACTCGACCGTCGCCCAGGCCAGCGAAAGCCCGTCGAAGGTCGCCGTCCCGCGCCCCATTTCGTCGAGTAGGATCAGCGAGCGATTGGTCGCCGTGTTCAGAATCGTCGCCGTCTCGGTCATTTCGACCATAAATGTAGATCGGCCCCGCGCCACATTGTCGCTCGCTCCGATGCGCGTATAAATCCGGTCCACGAGGCCAAAACGCAAACTCTCCGCCGGCACAAAGCTGCCCATCTGCGCCAGCAGAACCAGCATCGCCGCCTGGCGCAAATAGGTGCTCTTGCCGCCCATGTTAGGGCCAGTTATAAGTAATAAACTCGGTCCCTCGCCCGCCGCGTTCAAATAAATGTCGTTCGGAATGAAGCGTCCCTCGCGCGTCTCCTCCATCCACTGCTCGATGACCGGATGGCGGCCCGCAACAGCTTCGATCACCGGAGCCTCGTCGATGATTGGCCGCACATACCGGCGTCCCACAGCCAGATGAGCGAAGCAAGCTAGCAAGTCCGCCTCCGCCACGGCAGCCGAGGAGCGCTTGATTCGCCCCGCGGCCTCCAGAACCGTCCGCCGCAGTTCGGCAAAGATGCGCTTCTCAATCTCGATGGACCGTTCGTGCGCGGAGAGAATCTTGCGCTCATATTCCTTCAACTCCGGCGTGGTAAACCGCTCAGCATTGACCAGGGTCTGTTTGCGCTCATAATCGGCCGGCGCCAAGGCCATATTCGCCTTGGTGATTTCAATGTAATAGCCGAAGACCGAGTTATAGCGCACCTTCAGCGAAGTTATCCCGGTCCGCGCGCGTTCCCGCTCCTCGATGGCCGCAATCTGCTGACGGCCCGTCGTCGAAATCGTACGCAGTTCGTCCAGTTCCGCGTCAACGCCGGCGGCAATTGCGCCGCCATCGACCAGCGTCAGCGGAGGCTCCTCGACCAGCGTGGTTGAAATCCGCGCCGTAACGTCTTCGAGCGTGTCCAGCCGTTCAGTCAACTGCTGCCAGCGCGCCGCCTGCATCGCGTTCAACGCCTTTTTAAGTCCCGGCAGACGGCTCGAACTCGCCGCCAGCGCCCGCACATCGCGCGCTCCCGCCGAATCCAGCGACAACCGCGCCAGCAATCGCTCCAGGTCCAAAAGTCCCGCAAACGCGCGCCGAATCTCCTCACGCCTGACCAGATTCCCATGCGCTTCGCCCACCGCCTCGTAGCGAGCTTCCAAGGCTTCGGCGTCCACCAGCGGCCGAAGAATCGTAGCTCGCAGCAGCCGCTTGCCCATCGGCGTCTGGCAGGCGTCCAGCGTGTGGAAGAGTGTCGCGCGCGCGTCCTGCCCGGCAAAAAGCGGTTCTACTAATTCAAGGTTGCGCACCGTCACCTGGTCCAGCTCCAGCGCCGTCGAGTGCTCCTCGAATCGCAGACTGTCAATGTGCAGCGCCTCGTTGCGTTGCGTCGTGCGCACATAATGCAGCACCGCCCCGGCCGCAATCGCAGCCGCCGGGTGATCGCTCAGCCCATAGCCTTCCAGCGAGCGCACATTCAACTGACGCTCGACCAGGGGCACGGCAAACTCCCGCGTCCACACCCAGTCCTCGACGCGCGTCCGCGCCGCAACCCGCTCCAGTTGCGCGGGTAGCTCGGCGCTCGCGGCGGTGAGCACCTCGGAGGAGCCGGCCTTCAGAATCTCGTCCACCGCTTGCTGGCGGGCCGTGGGTCCGGTGAACTCCGCCGTGCGGAACTCGCCGGTGGAAACGTCGAGGAGGGCTACCGCGCAGATCAGGCCGCCTGCTGCCGATGAACTTTCGGCTTTGGAAGGGAGCGGCTTCAGCTGCGCCGTTCGTTGTCCGGATTCAAGCAGGGCTTTAGCCCCTGAGGGAAGTTTTTTCTCGATCCCGCCCACAGCCTCGAAATACGCCGCCAAAAAATTGTTCTGCTCCTGCCCCAGCGCGGCATCCAGAGCGGTCCCCGGCGAAAGCACGCGGGTGACCTCGCGCCGGACGATCTTTTTCGTCAGCTTGGGATCCTCCATCTGGTCGCAGAGGGCAATGCGGTAGCCCTTGCGCAGCAGGCGCGTCAGGTAGCTCTCGACCGCGTGATAAGGCACCCCGCACATCGGCTGCGCCCGCTCCCGGTCGCGCGCCGTCAGCGTCAGTTGCAGCTCCCGGCTGGCCGTCACCGCATCGTCGTAGAAAAGCTCGTAGAAATCTCCCATGCGGAAAAACAGCAGCGCGTCGGGATTCTCCCGCTTGGCCGCCGTCCACTGGCGCATGAAGGGGGTCAGCTCAGCGGAACCCTTCTCCGAAGGGGGAATTGACGGAGTCTCGGATTGATTGTCTTCTCGAATCACGTTGGCTTTAAGAGTATCGCGGCGGGACGGCAACGGGGTAGCCTGAGCGCGGCAGGACATAGGAAAAAGTGTCATGACGGGTCTGGCACGGTCTTCAGGTATTGCGCAAGAAGCATCACCTGTGCGAGAATCTTCCCATGGCCGGGCGAGGTGGTCTGCTCAAAACAACCGACTACGAAACTGGCTTTTGGTGTGCCGGCGGCACCGGAATTCTGCGCGAAGAGGTTTGGGTGAATGATAAGAGTGAGGTCATACGATACAACCTTGCCTTTCTCATGCCACATCTGACCGGAATCGACAATGGCCGCGTGCTTGGCTACGATAACGCACATGGTGTTCATGAGCGTCATTTTATGGGTCAGGTGAATCCGGTCGAGTTCAAGGAGTATGTGGCCACGGCGGACCACTTTTATAGGGAAGTCGAGGCTATCAGGAGAAGCTATGAAAACTCAACTATTCGCGGACGGATTTGAAGGCCATGTGCGCCGTTCCCTGGAACGCGCGAGGAGACTACAGAACGGCGAGCGGCTGGAGCCGGAGAGGATCATCACCTTTGCCGACCCGCTCGATATGCTGGAATGCCTGACGGCGCAGCGCGTCCGTCTGTGCCAGGTGGCCCGCAAGAAGCGCCTCAGCATCTCGGCCCTCGCCGAGGAACTGGGCCGCAATCGCGGTTCGGTTACCCGCGACGTGAACAAGCTTAAGAGCTATGGATTGATTCGTCTCCGTCAGCAGGTCAACCCCGGCCACGGCGTAGTCCAGATCGTCGAGCCCGTCGCCCAGAAGTTCGATATGCGCGCCGCCTTGTAGGAGTTCCTTTGGTAACTGGCTCGGGCTGGGCGCGAAAGATTAAAATCGCATAGGCGGGCAAATTGGTGCATTCATGTCCATTGTTTGTCGAGCTGAAGTTGCAAGACATTGATACTAAACGAGCAGGAGCAGATGGAGCCGATTTCCCCCAACTTTCCCCAGTCCGAACCAACCCTCAACCCTGGCGCGGACCTGAACCCGCAGCCTCTCGTCCAAGTGCCCGCGCCGTCGCCAAAATCCAGCGGTATAGGGCTGTGGGTACGGGATTTGTTGGTCTCCGCGGCCGCCTCGGTGCTCATTATTACCTTCCTTTACCAGCCGGTGCGCGTGGAAGGCACCAGTATGTTGCCGTGGCTGGAGGATCAGGACCGCCTCTTCATCAACAAGTTCGTCTACAAATTCACCTCCATCGAACGCGGCGACGTGGTGGTCTTTCACTATCCGCGCGACCCGGAGAAGAGCTACATCAAGCGCGTCATTGCCCTGCCCGGCGACCGGCTGCGCATCGACCACGGCACAGTTTGGCTCAACGGCCAACCCCTGCGCGAGAGCTACGTTCCCGAAGAGTTCCGCGACAGCCGCTCAATGGCGGAGATGGTGGTTCCCGAGGACGCGTTCTTCATGATGGGCGACCACCGTTCCATCTCCTCCGACAGCCGCGAATTCGGTCCCGTCGAGCGCTCGCTGATCTACGGAAAAGCTGTCTTTGTCTACTGGCCGGCGCGCGACGCGGGCGCAGTGCATTGAGGGGCGGAAACTGCCCGGTATTCCACCGGCACAATCCCCGCAAAGCTGTTAAAATCGATAGAATCCACTCCTCGGAGAGGCAATGCAATCGATTCTAGCGCTCGAAGACGGGCGTATCTTCCACGGCCTCGGCTATGGGCACCCAGGCGAATGCCGGGGCGAGGTCGTTTTCAATACTTCCCTTACCGGCTACCAGGAGATCGCCACCGACCCCTCCTATGCCGGGCAAATCGTCGTTCTCACCAACCCCCAGATCGGCAACTACGGCACCTGCCAGGCGGATAACGAGTCGGCCAAGCCCTATATCGAGGGCCTGATCGTCCGCGAGTTCTCGCCCATCAGTTCCAATTGGCGCTCCGAGCAGGTCACCGACGAGTACATGGAGCGCTATTCGGTTCCGGTGCTGGCCGAGATCGACACCCGCGCCCTGGTGCGCCACCTGCGCACTTACGGCGTGATGCGCGGCGTGATTTCGACTGTTGAGAGCGACACGAATCTACTTGTTCAAAAGGCGAGAAGCCTCCGCAAGATGGATGGGACGGATCTGGCGCGCGTGGTCTCGACCAAGTCGGTCTACACCTTCGACGTGACGGATAGCCGCAACCAGACGGGCGATCCTTTACTGGCGGTTGGCTTTAACCAAAACGCGGACGGGCGGAAGCCCCTCCATGTCGTAGCCTACGACTTCGGCATCAAGCAGAACATTTTGCGGATGCTGGTGCGCGAGGGCTGCCGCGTGACGGTGGTTCCCGCCGAGACCACGGCCGAGGATGTCTTCGACCTCAAGCCCGACGGCGTCTTCCTCTCCAACGGCCCCGGCGACCCGGAGCCGGTCGATTACGCCGTGCGCGCCATTCGCAAATTCCTGGGCCGCGTGCCGGTCTTCGGAATCTGCCTCGGCCATCAACTCACCGGCATTGCCCTGGGCGGCAAGACATACAAGCTCAAATTCGGCCATCACGGCGGCAACCACCCGGTGCGCAACAACCTCACCGGCAAGGTGGAGATCACCGCGCACAACCACAACTTTGCCGTCGATCCAGACTCGATCAACGCCAACGAGGTCGAGTTGACGCACGTGGACCTGAATGACCAAACGCTGGAAGGCCTGCGCCACCGCACGCTCCCGCTCTTCAGCGTGCAGTACCACCCCGAGGCCGCGCCGGGGCCGCACGATTCCAATTACCTCTTCCGCGACTTCCGGCGGATGATGGAGGAGTGGAAATCATGAGCGGACTCGCTGCCAGAAGGGAAGAGCCAAGGCCGGAGACAATCATCATTCCGGAGTTGGATCTCCATTCCTTTCTGAGCGAACCGCAATTGCTCGACTCTCTTGAGCAGACTGAGATTCCCCGGCTAGCGCGTAATTCTGAAGCGATGCATCTGCTCGATCAGGTACTGTTGCGCATTCCTACGAGCCACTTTTTGGTGCATGGGGATGCGCGTGAGATGCAGTCCCTGGCTCCAGATAGCGCGCATCTAATCCTGACTTCTCCGCCCTACTGGACACTGAAGAAGTATGACGATACCGATGGACAGCTTGGCCATGTGGACAGTTACGATGAGTTTCTTGCGGAGTTGGGTCGAGTGTGGCGGCGCTGCTTCGACTTGCTGGTTCCGGGCGGGCGCTTGATTTGTGTTGTGGGCGATGTTTGTCTGTCGAGAAAACAGAATGATGGCCGTCACACGGTTGTGCCTCTCCATGCTTCCATACAGGAGCTTTGCCGCAAGATCGGCTTCGACAATCTCGCGCCCATCATCTGGCACAAGATTGCCAACGCCGTGTATGAGGTCTCGGGTGGTGGAGGCTTCCTCGGCAAACCCTATGAACCCAACTCGGTCATCAAGAATGATGTGGAGTACATCCTGATGTTCCGCAAGCCGGGCGGCTATCGCAAGCCGACTTCCGCCAAGCGCCTGCTCTCCATTATTAGCGCGGAGAATTATCAAAGCTGGTTTCAGCAGATTTGGACGGGCCTTACCGGGGCTTCGACAAAAGACCATCCGGCGCCCTACCCTGTCGAACTGGCGGAGCGGTTGATTCGAATGTTTAGTTTTGCCGGAGATGTGGTGATTGATCCATTCTCCGGCTCGGGTACCAACGCTATTGCCGCCGCACGAACAGGGCGGCATAGCATCGGATTTGAAATCAGCGACAAGTATCACAAAAAATCGGTGGAGCGGTTCTATCGGGAGACCGGCGGCCTTTTCTGGAAACCTCAGGTTACGGAGGTTGAGGAGCTATGAGTCCACATTGGGAGAAGCGAATCCACGCAGCCGTCAAACATTTTTGGGCAACTCGTGGGAATCAAGCCGAGAGGCAAGGCGCGAAGACAGGGGCTAGAGACGCCGGGAATCGCACCGCGGTTACGGGCGGCAAACAGTTGGACGGATTTGTCGAGTTAGTTCGGGATTTCCTTTCTGAATGCGGAATCGAGAAATCCTGTATCTTCTGCAATCAGGCGGTCGAGCTTCCGGGATGGTTCCGCGCAGAGAAAAAGTGGGATTTGCTGGTAGTCGTAAAGGGTCAGTTGATTGCGGCAATGGAATTCAAGTCGCAGGTTGGTTCATTTGGGAATAACTTCAACAATCGCACAGAAGAAGTCTTGGGAAGTGCAACTGACATTTGGACGGCCTATCGGGAAGGGGCATTCACTCTTTCGCAGCGTCCATGGTTGGGGTATGTGATGGTACTTGAAGAGATCGCGCGATCATTGAGCCCTGTCGGTGTGAAAGAGCCTCACTTTCCGGTGTTCCCAGAGTTCCGTGAAGCTTCTTATGCCAAACGGTACGAGATTCTGATGACTAAGCTGGTAAGGGAACGACTGTATGACAGTGCTGCCCTTCTTCTTTCCAACCTCGCCTCTGCGAAAGATGGAAGCTATCGCCAGCCATCGTCCGAATTAAGTTTTGAAAACTTTTTAACCTCGCTCAAGGCGCGAGCCATGGCAATCACAGGAGACTCAAAGTAGACCATGCCACGCAGAAATGACATTCAGAAGATACTGGTGATCGGCTCGGGGCCGATTGTGATTGGGCAGTCGGCGGAGTTTGATTACTCCGGCACGCAGGCCTGCAAGGCTCTCAAGCAGGAGGGCTATGAGGTGGTGCTGGTGAACTCGAACCCGGCCACTATCATGACAGATCCCGATCTGGCCGACCGCACCTACATCGAGCCGCTCACCCGCGAGTATGTGGAGGAGATTATCCGCATTGAAGCGGAGACGCTGGCTAATGGACCCGGCCTTTTATCGGGCGGAAATGGCGTTGATGCCGCGGGTGCAAACCTTCCCGGCAAATTCGCACTGCTGCCGACGGTGGGTGGGCAAACGGCGCTGAACCTCGCTGTCGATCTGGCCGACGCAGGGATTCTCGACAAGTACAACGTCGAGCTGATCGGCGCCAAGCTGGAGGCCATCAAGAAGGCCGAGGACCGGCTGCTCTTCAAGGACGCGATGCTGCGCATCGGCCTGGATGTTTCCAAGTCCGCGCTGGTGAATAATCTGCGCGACGGCCTGGAATTTGCTTCGAAGTTAGGCTTCCCGGTGCTGATTCGCCCCAGCTTCACGCTGGGCGGCACGGGCGGCGGCATCGCCTACAACCGCGAAGAGCTGATGGAGATTCTGGCGCGCGGACTGGACCTTTCGCCGGTGCATGAGTGTCTTATAGAAGAGAGCGTGCTCGGCTGGAAAGAGTTCGAGCTAGAAGTCATGCGCGACTTAGCCGACAACGTCATTATTATTTGTTCGATTGAAAACTTTGACCCGATGGGCGTGCATACCGGCGACTCGATCACCGTGGCCCCGGCGCAGACGCTCACCGACCGCGAGTACCAAAAGATGCGCGACGCCGCGATCGCGGTGATGCGCGAGATTGGCGTGGAGACCGGCGGATCGAATGTGCAATTTGCCATCAATCCTGTTGATGGGCGCATGACAGTGATCGAAATGAATCCGCGCGTCTCGCGCTCCTCGGCGCTGGCCTCGAAGGCTACCGGATTTCCGATTGCGAAGATAGCTGCGAAGTTAGCCGTGGGTTATACGCTCGACGAGATTCCCAACGACATTACGCGCAAAACTCCGGCCTGCTTTGAGCCGACGATTGATTATGTTGTCGTAAAAATTCCCAAGTGGCAGTTTGAAAAGTTTCCCGGCTCGGACGAAACGCTCGGGCCGCAGATGAAGTCGGTGGGCGAGGTGATGGCTATTGGCCGCACCTTCAAGGAAGCGTTGATGAAGGCCTGGCGCGCGCTTGAAACCGGCAAGAAGACCGGCGCGGAGGTTCTTGATCCTAGAAGGCTGACGCAGATGCTGGTCACTCCGCGGCCGGAACGGCTGGGTTACATCCGGTACGCCTTCGAGCGCGGCATGAGCGTGCGAGAGGTGGCGCGGCTTACCACCATGGACCCCTGGTTCCTGCATCAGATTCGCGAGATCACTCTTGCGCAAAGCGCGATTGCGCAGACCACGCCGGAGACCATCGGCACCGAAGAACTCCGCCAGCTTAAGCGCCTTGGGTTGAGCGACGAGCGCATCGCGACTGAATGGAAGCTGGAAGGCCACGCGGGAACGCAGCAGGTGAGGGAACTGCGCGAAGGGAAGGGAATCAGGCCGGTTTTCAAGTTAGTGGACACCTGCGCCGCCGAGTTTGAGTCGATGACTCCCTACTTATATTCGACTTATGATGAAGAGGACGAAGCGCCGCCGACGCAAACTCCCAAAGTTATTATTCTCGGCTCGGGACCGAATCGCATTGGGCAGGGAATCGAGTTTGATTACTGCTGCTGCCACGCGGCCTTTGCGCTGCGGGAAGACGGCTATGAGACCATCATGGTCAACTGCAATCCGGAGACCGTCTCGACCGATTACGACACCAGCGACCGGCTTTATTTTGAGCCGCTGGTGCTGGAAGACGTGCTGGCGATTTATAACCATGAGTCGCAATCGGGCGCCAAGGTCGGAATGATTGTGCAGTTTGGTGGGCAGACTCCGCTGAATCTGGCAAAGCGGCTGCTCGCGGCTGGCGTTCCTATCATCGGCACCTCGCCGGAGTCGATTGACTTAGCCGAGGACCGCAAGCGCTTCGGCAAGCTGCTGGATGAGTTACAGATTCCGCAGCCCGCAGGCGGCACGGCTACCAGTGTCGAGGAAGCTCTGGCCATCGGCGAGCGCATCGGCTATCCGGTGCTGGTCCGGCCGAGTTATGTGCTGGGCGGCCGGGCCATGGTGATTGCTTATGACGCCGAGGCAGTGACGCGCTATATGCGCGAAGCGGTCGAGTACTCGCAGGAGCGGCCGGTGCTGGTCGATCACTTTCTGGAGAGCGCGGTCGAAGTGGATGTGGACGCGCTGTGCGACTCCAAGGATGTTATTATCGCTGGCATCATGCAGCACATTGAAGAGGCGGGCATTCACTCGGGCGACTCATCGTGCGTGCTGCCCGCCGTGAGCATTCGCGAAAGCACGCTGGAAACGCTGCGCACTTATACGCACAAGCTGGCTCTGGCGCTCAAGGTTGTCGGCCTGGTTAACTTGCAGTTCGCCATCCAGCGCGACGCCCAGGGCCAGGACCACGTATACGTGATCGAAGTGAATCCGCGCGCCTCGCGCACCGTGCCTTATGTCTCCAAGGCCACCGGAATCCCGCTGGCCAAGATCGCAGCGCGGCTGATGACCGGCCGCAAGCTGAGCGAGTTATTACCCGCCCAGTTAGCTACGGGCAAGGACCTTGAAACCGGGACGCATTCTTATGTAAAATCGCCGGTCTTTCCCTGGAACAAGTTTGCCGGAGTCGATACGGTTCTAAGTCCGGAGATGAAGTCCACCGGCGAAGTGATGGGCGTGGCGTCTACCTTTGGCGAGGCCTTTGCCAAGGCGCAGCTCTCCGCCGGCCAGGTGCTGCCCACCGGCGGAACGGTCTTTTTCAGCGTCAACGATCCCGACAAGCCGGCAGCCGCCGACTTAGCACGCCGCTATTTGGAGTTAGGCTTCAAGATTATCGCCACCGAAGGCACGGCGAATGTGCTGGAACAATCCGGCCTCGCTGTTGAGCGCGTTTTTAAGGTGAAGGAGGGCCGGCCTAACATTGTGGACCTGATCAAGGGCGACCGCATTCAGCTCGTCATCAACACTCCGCGCGGCCAGGACACTTTCTTCGACGAGAAGGCTATTCGCCGCGCCGCGGTGCTGGCGCGCATTCCCACCATCACCACCATCGCCGCCGCGCAGGCTGCCGTCGAGGGCATCAGTGCGATGCAGAGCCACCAGACCACGGTCTATGCGCTGCAACATTTGCACGCCGTGACTCGCGGGTGAGGAACTCCGGGCAAACTTGACCGATGGAAGCGCATCTTATTCTTGAGACAAAGACAGCAAGTTAGCTCCCGCTTCGCGGGGTTAGCGAGTTAGCGGACTGCCTTGGTCAACGCCAGTTCCATCTCTTCGTTGGCCGGCAAAGCCGGTGGTGGACTAAAATGTTTTTATGCTGATCGAAGGCATTTTTGCCGCTGTTCCCACGCCGTTTTACCCGGACGAGCGCGTTTATTATCGCAAGCTCGAAGCCAACATCGCGCATTACTCGCGCACGCTGCTCTCCGGAGTGCTGCTGTTAGGCTCCACGGGCGAGGCTGTGATGCTCGACGACAGCGAGAGTCGCGAGGTGCTGCGCGTGGCCGCCGAAGCCGCGGCGCCCGAGAAGGTGCTGATCGCCGGCGTGGCGCGCGAGAGCGTGAAGGCCACGGTCGAGCTGGCCGAGGCGGCGGCTCAGTTCCGCTACGACGCCGTGCTGGTGCGCACGCCGACTTACTTCGCCAGCCAGAGGAGTGCGGCGGCCGTGCTGCACTACTTTCGTAGCGTGGCCGACCGCTCGCCGCTTCCGGTTCTGATCTACAACATTCCGCAGTGCGCGCCTTATAACATCCCCGTTGAGCTGGTGGCCGAACTGGCGCAGCATCCGAACATCATCGGCATCAAGGATTCCAGCGGCAGCGTGGAGCGAATTCGCGCGCTGGTCGAGGGAGTGAAAAACGCGCCCCGGCGGACGGTGACCGTGACGCCGGTCTTCGAGGGGGTTACCGGTCGGATGCTGACGGCGAAAGCGGGGAGCGGCGAGGCGCTGGTCTCCATCGGAGGCGTGACCGCAAATTTGCCGGCTACGCCGATCAAGACGCGCACCAAGGAAGTTGGCTTTCCCGTGCTCTGCGGCTCAACGGCCATGCTGCTTGGCTCGCTTGAGGCAGGCGCGGCCGGGGGCATTCTCGCCTTCGCCTCGTGCGCGCCGCAGGCCTGCCAGGAGGTTTATCTTGCCTGGAAGGATCGCGACTTCAAGTTGGCCGCGGAGAAGCAGCAGCGCATCGCCGACGCCAGCCAGCGCATCGTCGGCCAGTTGGGCATCAGCGGCGTCAAGTACGCCTGCGACTTCAACGGCTACTACGGAGGCCACACCCGCGCGCCGCTGTTGCCCGTCAGCGGGGCAGAAAAGGCGGAGATTGAGGCGCTGCTGGCCGGGATTCGCAACTAGCTGTGAAGTTTCAATACAAAGCCGGATTGCACCGAAATGACGAAGGCGAAGCCGCAGTGGGCTTCGCCTTCGTCGTTTGAGTTATGCTCGGTTACTTCGCCAGCGGCACACGCAGATCGCCGCCGGTCATCTCCTTGGGCAGGCCCAGGTCGAGAATATTCAGCAGGGTGGGTGATATGTCGCGCAGAGAACCGTCGGGGCGCAAACGGAAGTGCTTCGCCTCTTCGGCAACATAGATCAGCGGCACGGGGTTGGTGGTGTGCGCGGTGTGCGGGTTGCCGGTCACCAGGTCCACCATCTGCTCGGCGTTGCCGTGGTCGGCGGTGATCAGCCAACTGCCGTTCTTCTCGCGGATGGCCTTGTAGACGCGGGCCAGTTGCGCGTCGATGGCCTCGATGGCCTTGATCGTCGGCTCCAGCTTGCCGGAGTGGCCCACCATGTCCGCGTTGGCGAAGTTGGCGACGATCAAGTCAAAGCTCCCGTCGTTGATGGCTTTCACAATGGCGTCGCCGATGGCCTCGGCCTTCATCTCCGGCGCCAGATCATAAGTGGCCACTCTGAGCGAGGGAATCAGCACGCGCTCCTCGCCGGGGAAGGGCGTCTCGACGCCGCCGTTGAAGAAGTAGGTCACATGGGCAAACTTCTCCGTCTCGGCCACTCTCAGATTGCGCAGATGGTGCGCGGACAGCACGTTGGCCAGAATGTTATCCAGCGACTCCGGCGGCATGATGTACGGCAACTCGTAGAGCTTGTCGTACTGGGTCATGCAGAGGTAGTAAAGATTTTTTGGAATTTCGGAGCGGGGAATCGTGGCGTCGAGCGACTCCCAGCCGTCCAGGTCGCGTCCGCCCTGCTTGTTCAGGCCGCTCTCGCGCGTCAAGACTCGCGTAATTTCGCGGGCGCGGTCAGCGCGGAAGTTGAAGTTGATGCAGACGTCCTCGTCGCGAATCTGGCCGACCTGCTTGCCCGCGGCATCGACGACGACAAAAGGAATCAGGAATTCGTCGGTGATGCCGTTGTTGTAATTCTCCTTGATGCGCGCGACGGCATTGGGATACGCGCCGCCCTCGGCCTTGCCGTTGACCATGGCGTCGAAGGCCTTGCGCTCGCGCTCCCAGCGCTTGTCGCGGTCCATCGCGTAGTAGCGTCCGTTGATGGTGGCCACTTTGCCCACGCCGTACTCGCGCATCTTCTGTTCGAGTTGCGCAATGTAGCCGGCGCCGGAGTCGGGCGGAGTGTCGCGGCCGTCCATGAAGGCGTGGACGAAGACCCGCTCCAAGCCGTACTCGCGCGCGGTGCGCAACAGGGCGTAGATGTGCTCCTGGTGGGAGTGAACGCCGCCGTCGGAGACCAGGCCGAAGAGATGGAGCTGCCGTCCGGCCTCGCGCGCCCGCTTCATGGCCAGCGCGACGGGAGGGTTCCGGGAGAACTCGCCCGAGGCGATCTGCGCGTCGATGCGGGTAATGTCCATCTGCACGATGCGTCCCGCGCCGATGTTCAGGTGGCCGACTTCGCTGTTGCCCATCTGCCCGTCGGGCAGGCCCACAAAGTGGTCCGAGGCCTGGATCAGCGTGTTGGGGTACTCGCGCAGCAGCTTGTCGTAGGTGGGCTTTTTGGCCAGCGCAATGGCGTTGTTGGCGGTTTCGGCGCGATAGCCCCATCCATCAAGGATGGTCAAAACGAGAGGACGCTTGAAGATGGACACGTGGATTACACCTCAAAACGGAATCGAAGCACTGCTTTCAGGATAACCTGCAAGGGCGTTGCATCCGATTCACAAACAAATCAACTTCGCTCGATGGAGTCCGTAGTGGGACGCTTCGCACGCGGTCAGCACGTAAAATACTCTTCAGGGAGAAGGAATGTCGCAGCCCCCGATTATCGATCCGACCGGCAAGACCAGCATTGCCACGCAAGTCGTAGCCAACGAGAGCCTCGATCCAGTGGATTGGGCTGCTTTTCGCGCTCAGGCGCACCTCATGCTGGACGATATGCTCGGCTACATCGAAAAGATTCGCGAGCGGCCCGTCTGGCAGCCGATTCCGGCTGAAGTTCGTGCACGATTTCACTCGTCTGCGCCGCGCGTGGGCGAGGAACTTGCGCAGGTCCATGCGGAGTTCATGCAGGATGTGCTGCCCTATGCGCAGGGTAACGTGCATCCGGGCTTCATGGGCTGGGTGAATGGCGGCGGTACTCCGGTGGGCGTGGTGGCCGAGATGCTCGCCGCGGGGCTCAACGCCAACCTCGGAGGCCGCGATCATATTCCGGTCGAGGTCGAGCGGCAAGTAACCGCATGGGTGAGGGAGATCTTCGGCTTTCCGCAAGGGGCGACCGGGTTGTTCGTAACCGGAACATCGATGGCGAACCTGATCGCCGTGCTGATTGCGCGCGACGCCGCTCTGGGCTTCGAGGTGCGCGCCAGCGGAGTGGCCGCGCAGCCACGCCGTCTCACCGCGTACACCTCGAACGCGGTTCATGGCTGCGTGCCCAAGGCGATGGACATCGCCGGCCTGGGCAGCGATGCGCTGCGGATGATTCCCACTGACAGCCATTTCCACATCGACCTGGCCGCGCTCGCCGAGGCAATCCAGCGCGATCGCGAGGCCGGCTTCACGCCGTTTCTGGTGGTGGGGACCGCGGGAACCGTGAACACCGGAGCCGTGGACGACCTGGCCGGACTCGCCGATTTGTGTCAGCGCGAGAAGCTCTGGTTCCATGTGGACGGAGCCTTTGGCGCGCTGGCAAGGCTGGCCCCCGATATTGCTCCGAAGCTCGATGGCATTGAGCGCGCGGATTCCGTGGCCTTCGACTTTCACAAATGGGGACAAGCGCCCTACGACGCGGGCTTCATTCTCGTCCGGGATGGCGAGGCGCACAAAAACGCCTTCACCCTTCCGGCGGCCTACCTGCAACGCGCCGAGAGAGGCTTGGCCGCAGGCTCGCCCTGGCCTAGCGACTTCGGGCCGGACCTCTCGCGCGGCTTTCGCGCTTTGAAGGTCTGGTTCACGCTGAAGGTCTACGGCATCGACGCCCTGGGAGCGTCCATCTCCCGGTGCTGCGTACTGGCCCGCGCTCTGGAAGAGCGTATCGCCGCGACGCCGGAGCTGGAATTGATGGCGCCAGTCGAGCTGAATATCGTCTGCTTCCGCTATCGCGCTGAAGATACGAATCGCGTGAACGATGCGATCGTCGTGGCGTTGCAGGAGTCGGGCATTGTGGCCCCATCGACGACCCGGATCGCGGGCCGCACGGCCATTCGCGCGGCCATCGTCAACCACCGCACCAGCCGCGCGGAGATCGATGCGCTGGTGGACGGCGTGTTGGCTTTAGGGCGTAAACTTTGATCGAAGAATTGTCAGGCTGGGTCTGCAATGCAATCAAGGAAGATTTGCGCGAATGCCGAGAGATTCGGCAATGCCCGCCAGACGCTTATCCTTCGTCCACAACAGCGTGGGCGGATTGAGAAAGATGGATGCGATCAGATGCGCATCGATCAGACCGATTCCCCTGCTATACAGAGAGCGCGTCTCGACCATCTCCCGCACCTCGTCGAGCCGCGCCACACGCACCCGTGGCAGCATATCCAAGAATGCCAGTATCTTTTTGCGCTCCCATAGCGACCCCAGAGCCAGTTCCCCGACGATGAGCGGATGCATTGCAATCTGCACGTCGTCAAGCAACTTGCTCATCTCTGCGTTTTCCGCACGTAGATGGTCAACCCAAACAGACGTATCCGCAAGAATCATTCTTCACTCATCCTATGGCGAGGAATATCTTCCAGCCCTGGCATTGTGCCTCCCAATGCCGCTAATCTGCGAGAGCTTTCCCGCTCGATGAGAGATTTAAGAGCCTCCCGCATCAGCGCCGTCTTCTCAACCACACCTGTGAACTCCTGGGCAGTGCGTACCAGATCATCGTCGAGCGCAAGTGTTGTTCTCATAAATCCTCCATACGTCTATTATAGCATCATTTGATGTCGTTATTGTATGCGTGTCGATTCTACGCAATTTTGTTTCATCTACGAGACCCGCCCCATGCGTGCATCAGGCATTCCCATCCGCCGCTTGACGAGCAGCAGCTCATCGATCTTGCCATCGGAAAGGAAGTTGAGCGGCCTGCCTATCTGCTGGGCGATGAGATAGGTCTTGCAATAGGTCTCGAAGGTCTCCACCAGCCACTCGGCATGAGTGACCGTGTCGGACCAGCAGACGATGCCGTGATTGCTGAGCAGGATGGTGTTGTGATCCTGGACAAAGGGCAGCACCGTCTCGGCAAAGGCCTTGGTGCCGGGCGTTTCGTAGGGCGCAACCGCTGCCGGGCCGATCGAGGTCTCGTACTCGGAGATCAGCCCGATGGGCGGCGCGGAGCCGGTCATCGCGAAGGCCGTGGCGTGCGGCGGATGGCAATGCACAATGGCGCGGGCGATGGAGTTGGCTTTGTAGATGGCCAGATGCAGCAGCACCTCGCTGGTCCTCATGCGGTCGCCTGCCAGGATGTTGCCGTCCAGATCGGAGAGGCAGATGTCGGCCGGCGCCATGTCCCGCTTGCTCATCATCGTCGGCGTGCAGAGCAAGTAATTCTCGCCCAGACGGACGCTGATATTGCCTCCGTTGCCGTCCACGTACTGCCGCTCCCACAGCTTGCGGCCCACCAGGATAATCTCCTCGCGCAGGGCTTCGGCCTCGAAAAGGAGCGCGGCCTCCAGCGGCGAACTCGCCTCGGGCTGCGCCGCGTGCGAACTCTCCGCCACGGCCTGCACCGCTTCCTTGCGCTGCTCCTCAAGCGCAACCCAACTCTGCTCCATGGATGACCTCACGCGGGGACTGCAAGACCTGCTTACGGCAAGCGCTGGCCCTTTCCTCAGATTATATAGAACGCCCTTCGCGGCCTGCTCCGGTGACTGCGGTCACGAACAAGCGGGCCGATCAGTCTTCACTCCGCCCGCACCAGCCGGCGCTGCAACGCTTCCAGCGTCTGCCCCTTGGTCTCCGGGTAGACCAACAACACCACCACGAACTGCAACCCGGTCATCACAGCGAAGAAGGTGAACGGAGCGCTGCGGCCGATTTGCGCCACCACCATGGGAAACGCCAGTTGAATCGCCGTGTTCATGAACCAGTGGCTGGCGTTACCTACGCCCTGGCCCTTGGTGCGGACGGCGTTGGGAAAGACCTCGCCGATGTAGACCCAGATCACCGTGCCCTGCGAGAGCGCGAAGAAGGCAATGTAGGTAATCAGCACCCAGACCAGCGCTCCGGGGTGTGAGTTTGTCGCGAAGAGCCACGAGACCGCCGCAAGGCAACTGGCCGTGCCTACCGCGCCGACGAGCAGCAGCGTCTTGCGCCCCAGCTTGTCGATCACGCTCATGCCGACGATGGTGAAGACGAGATTCGTGAAGCCGATGGCGATGGCCTGCTGGTCGCCGGAGATCTGGCTGAAGCCCGCCGAAGCGAAGATGCTGTTCAGGTAGTAGAGGATTGAGTTGATCCCAGCCAGCTGATTGAATGCGCCGATCGAAATCGCCAAAAACAGCGGATAGCGATACTTCCACTGAAAGACCGGCTCGTGTGCGGTGGCGTGCTCCTCGGCCAGCGCGGACTGAATGTCGGCCAGCTCGGCCTCGGGGTTGGGGTCGCCCATCAATTTCAGCACGGCCAGGGCTTCTTCGTTGCGCCCCTTCGAGGCCGACCAGCGCGGGCTACGGGGAATGCCGAACAAGAGCGCCAGGAAGCCGAGGGCGGGTAGCGCGGCGATGCCCACCTGCCAGCGCCACTCCAGAGATCCCAGATGCAGCGTGCGGATGAGGTAGTTGGAGGAGTAGGCCGCCAGGATGCCGAAGACCACGTTGAATTGAAAAGCGCCCACCAGCCGGCCGCGCCATTTGGCCGGGGCAAGCTCGGCAATATAAACCGGCCCCAGCACCGACGATGCGCCGATGCCCAGGCCGCCGGCAAAGCGGAAGAGCATCAGCATCGGCCAGTTCCAGGCCAGCGCGCTGCCGATGGCCGAGACCACATAGAGTACGGCGGTGATGCGCAGCGTCTCGCGCCCGCCGATCTTCTGCCCCACATGGCCCGCGCCCAGCGCTCCCGCCACTGTGCCGATCAGCGCGATGGCCACCGTCCAGCCCTTGCCCTGCGGGCTTAGATTGTAGAGCTTGACAAGGGAGTCGATGGCGCCGGAGATGACCACGGTATCGAAGCCGAAGAGCAGGCCGCCCAGAGCGCCGGTCAGAGTTGCCTTTATCAGGTTGAGGTTCGGTCGCATGGCGCGCGGCTCCTTGATTTCCAAACCATCCTACAGGCCAGCCCCGTCTTTACCAAACGCTGACCGCCGCGATAAGAACTTGGGCCGGTCAGCCTTCCGCGCGCGGGCCGACCGGCGTCACCGCCAGAATCCGGCAGCGGTGCTTGTTTGCCGCGCTCCAGGCCAGCGCCATCTCGCTCTCCATGTAGGCGCAATCGCCGGCTTCGAGCAACTCGTGCAGCCCGCCCGCGTCCAACTGCAACTTGCCTTCCAGCACGTACACCAGGCCGCTGGCCTCGTAGCAGGCATCCACCGCGCTGGAGGCGCCGCCGGCGGGAAATTCGATCATCTGCGCCACCAGCCGCGTTCCCTCCGCCAGCGCGTTCAGCGGGGTTGTCTTCACCGACTCCAGTCCGCGGCTATTGCCCTGCAAGTGGGCCTTGCGCGTGATCGAGAGCGTGTGCTTGGCGGGCTCGGAGAAAAAGTAGCTCATGCCCACGCCGTAGACTCGGCTGATGGTCGCCAGCGTGGGCAGCGTGGGAATCATGCGGTCCGTCTCCAGCTTGGAGAGCAGCGCCGTTGATAGCTTGGTCTCAGCCGCCAGGCGCGCCAGCGTGAGCCGCTTCTGGGTGCGCAGCGAGCGCAGTTTCATCCCGATGCAGTAAGGTTCCAGAGACCACTGAGCATAAGAAACAGTCTTGGTCATGAGTCACTCCCTTCTATCAGTTTGCCAGTCGCCGGTCTTGTTTCCCCTGACGAATTCATGAAGTTTTTCTGAACTCTCTTCGTCGTTGGTAATATCGTTTGGTTACTTTGCGCATGACAAAAGACAAAAAGATCCGGTGCACATTCTTCCCGTAGTCTCTCGAAGAGCAGATAATCTAGGGATCAAAGAAGATTCTGGGCTCATCGAAGCACAAAGATTCGCTGGAAGCATTGTTGTTCTTGTACCCCTGGGTTGTCCGCCACGCAGTTTCCCGCGACCACTGTATGCTGTTGCCTTTCTCTTGTCCGGACCGGCAAGAGATCGGCAAATCTATTGCCTAGGATTCGAGGAAGCGCGTTGGTTGCAACGATCGATCCCCGCTCAGGCTCACTCAGCACCCAGGACGATTCGTCCCCGGCGACCGATCTGAATCGCCGGCGCGGAGATACTGGCTCCGCGGAGGCAAGTCTTGGCCGCCGGCGCTGTGATACCGGTTCCGCGTCAACGGCTCTTGGCCGTCGGGGCAGGGTGTCGTCCTGCTCCTTTGCCGGCTTCAGGCTGGAAGCGGATGGAACGCTCTGGCGCGGTGAGACGGTGGTTCACCTGCCTCCCAAGGAGCTGGCGGCGCTGCGGCTTCTTCTGGCCTACGCCGGTCAGATTGTTTCGCCCCTGCAACTGAGACATGCGCTATGGGGCGATGTGCATGTGACGGCCGACAGTGTTCCCAAGTGCCTTTCTTCGTTGCGCGCGCGGCTGGAGCCGGAAAATTGCATTCAAACGGTCTACAAGCGCGGCTACCGCTTCACGGCCGAGGTGCTGCGGCAGGGCCTCCCGCCAGCCGGGGCGCTTCCGCGTCTGGCCATCCTGCCCTTCGCCACCCTGCACGAAGTTCCCAAACATCTCGGACCGGCTATCGCCGAAGAGACCATCGTCCGGCTCTCGAATGCGCGTTCTCCGGCCCTTTCCGTTTTGGCACGGGATTCCGTCTTCACCCTGGTCGGTCGCGGGTTTACGGCCCAGCAGATTGGCGAAACGCTCAAGGCCGACCTGGTCCTGACCGGAACCCTTCGCGCCCTTTCCTCGCAATACCGGCTGCGCGCGGAGATGATCCGCATCGAGGATGGCACGCAAATCTGGGTGGAAGATATGCTGGTGGACCAGAACCGGATCGCAGGATTGGAGTCGGAGTTGGTGCAGCGGCTGGCCTGGCGCCTGGGTGCCGGGTTCTCCGGCGGAAAGTCCTTGCGGCCGAGGTCGAGCGAGGGCGGGCTGTCCATCTCTGCCGCAGCCGAGGCCCTGGTCGAGCAAGAGAGCGGCTCGCAGCGCCGGGAGGCCTACGACATCTTCCTGCGCGGACGCCACGAGTGGCAGTCGCTTCATCGCCATCGTATGCAGGACGGACTGCAGCACCTGTTGCGGGCCATCGAAGTGGATCCCTCGCTGATCTCTGCCAAGATTGATTTGGCGAATCTCTGTGTTGCTCAGAGCTTCTACGGCTTCATGTCCCCAGCGGTGGCCGCGGAGCACGTGCATCGCACGGCCGAGACCATCCCGGATCTGCCCCGCCAGGCGGAAGCCATCCTGCCCGCGCTGGGCTGGGTGAACTTCCACTTCGACCGCAATCTGCCCGCGGCCCTCAACGCCTTCTCCCTCAGCGCCCATCTGCCCCACGGTCCCTGGACCACCCGCATCCGCGCCATGTTCACGCTCAGCCGGGGCCGCTTTGCAGAAGCCATCGAGTTGCTGCGCGCGGCCATCCAACTGGACCCCTATTCGGCCTGGCTGCACAGCCGTCTGGCCTGGGCGCTCCACCTGGATGGACAAGACGCCGAAAGCCTTGCGCAAAGCCAGAGCGCTCTCAGCCTCTTTCCCGAACATGAATTCACCATCTTCTACGGGGCGCTGATCCTCGCTTTCAATGGAGAGGCGGCACGCGCTACCGAGCTTGCCCAGAATCTTGCGCAGCGTGTGCCCTTCTTCGACCTGGCCAACGCCGCTCATGCCTACGCCCTGGCCTGCGCGGGCCGCAGCGACGAAGCGCGCACCATCCTCGAGCGCATGCAATGGCTTAGCCGCGAACGCTTCCTCCTCCGTTCATTCACCCCAGCGGTCCATATAGCGCTCGGCGACATGGATGCCGCGATCGAGGAGCTTCACGCCGCCAACGAAACCCGCTGCCCATGGTTCTTCCAGACGCTGGCCGATCCACGCCTGAAAGCCCTCCACGGCCACCCTGAGTTCGAGCGGATGCGCGCCATCCTCCCGACCATGGAGGCCGAGGCGGCGAAGAATGCGGAACAGGAAGATTGAATAACCCAACGGGCTTGGGTTAGAATAGGAACAGATGGGTTCGATCAGGCTCAGCGGGGTACGTTTCGCTGCATACACGATGGACCACGCGCCGCGCCACGTGCATGGCTTCTACGCTGACATTGAGGTGATCGTTGATCTTCGCCCAGACGGCAAGGTCTCGCTCGCCAACCGGACCGACGCCATCAGGCCGAGCAACGCAAGCAAATCGGATGTGCGCCATGTGCTCACGGTAGCCGCAGGGCATTTCGATGAACTGGTTATTCTTTGGGAGAAGCATCATGGCTGACCATGAAGTCATTACAACCGATGCCGAGATTGAAGCCGCCCTGAAGCGGGCAAAGCTCCACGACAGCGATCCGCGCGCGCTTGCGGTCGAACACATCCCCGGCCTCAACCTGCTCATCGTGGAACTCAGCAACGAGCGCCGGCTGGTGCTTCCCATCGAGGACGTGCAGGGGCTGGGCAACGCCACGCACGAGCAAATTCAGAACTACGAATTGCTTGGCCGCGGAACCGGCATCAGTTTTCCAGAGCTTGACGTTGACCTCTACGTTCCCGCCCTGATCGAAGGCGTCTACGGAAACCGCCGCTGGATGGCGCAGCTAGGCAAAAAGGGAGGAAGCGCCAAGACCGAGGCCAAACGTCTGGCGGCAAAGGCAAACGGCGCCAAAGGCGGAAGGCCGGCTAGAGCCGCCGCGGTCAGCGCCTGAGTCATGCGACTCAGAAGGTGTGAAATCTGCTCGCCAAGCAGTTCGCATTCGTTGAGTTTGCGAGGGCGAATTGCCGATGGTCCCGGCCACGTCGTAGACTTTCTTCTATGTACAAAATCGTAGACGCGCGCGGCGTCGGCCTCAACATCAAGCAGTTTGTGATTGAGGCGCCGCGCATTGCGCGCAAGCACAAGCCGGGCCAGTTCATCATCCTCCGCCTTCATGACAAAGGCGAGCGCATTCCGCTCACCATCAAGTCATCAGACCCGGTGGCCGGCACCGTCACCATTGTGGTGCAGGCTATCGGCAAGACCACTTCGCTGCTCAATTGCCTGGAGACGGGCGACTCCATTCTGGACATCGTCGGCCCGCTCGGCAAGCCCTCGGAGATCGAAAACTACGGCACGGTTGTGGTCTTGGCAGGCAGCGTGGGCACGGCGATGGCGCTGCCCACGGCCTACGCGCTCAAGCAGGCCGGCAATCACATCGTTTTCATAGAAGGCGCGCGCAGCGCGGAGATGGTCGTCTTTGAAGACGAGGTGCGCGCGGCCAGCAGCGAGACCTTCATCATGACCGACGACGGCAGCTATGGCGAACTGGGGCTGGTCACGAAGAAGCTTGATGAGCTGATTCAATCCGGGCGCAAGATCGACTTTGTGCTGGCCGTGGGCCCGGTCCCTATGATGCGCGCCGTCGCGCGGATGACCACGCCGCTGGGCATCAAGACCATGGTCAGCCTAAACTCGATCATGGTGGACGGCACGGGAATGTGCGGCGGCTGCCGCGTGCTGCTGGGCAAGCAGAGCAAATTCGCCTGCGTGGACGGGCCGGAGTTCGACGCCTCCATGGTCAACTTTGAAGTTTTGATGCAGCGCAACACCATGTACCGCGAGAAGGAGTGCGCATCGCTCAAGCAATTCCAGGAGAATATGGAAGAGCAACTGGCCGAGTTGCGAGCGGAGTTGGCCGCGGGGGAGAAACATTATGTCTGAGAAAAGTCCCCTTCCGCGCTCCGCAATGAATGTTCTTCCGCTCAAGGAGCGCATGAAGATCCTGCGCAGGCACATGCCGGAGCTGGACCCGCTGGTGCGCAGCCGCAACTTTGCGGAAGTAAATCTGGGACTGAACGTTCTGGATGCTGTCACCGAAGCCTCGCGCTGCATCGAATGCGCCAAGCCCGGTTGCGTTGTCGATTGCCCGGTGGGCGTGCAGATCAAGACCATCGTGGCCCTGATCCATGCCGGCGACTACCTGGCCGCTGCGGCCAAACTGCGCGAGGACAATGCGCTGCCGGCCATCACCGGCCGCGTCTGCCCGCAGGAGAATCAATGCGAGGGCGGCTGCATCCTCGGCAAGAAGGGCGCGCCGGTGGCCATCGGCAACCTGGAGCGCTTTGTCGCCGACTTCGAGCGCGAGAGCGGGCAGCTTGGGCTGCCGGCCAATGCTCCTAAAACCGGCAAGAGCGTGGCCATCGTCGGCAGCGGCCCGGCTGGGCTCTCGGCCGCCGGCGACCTTGTCCAGAAGGGCCATCGGGTGCGCGTCTTTGAAGCGCTGCACGAACTGGGCGGTGTGCTTGTCTACGGCATTCCGGAGTTTCGCCTGCCCAAATCCATCGTCAAGGGCGAGGTGGACAACCTGCGCCGCATGGGCGTCGAGTTCGAGACCAATGTGGTCGTCGGCAAGAGCGTCACCCTCGACGAGTTGATGCAGGAAGAGCACTACGACGCGGTCTTCGTTGCCACCGGCGCGGGTTTGCCGGTCTTCCTCAACGTTCCCGGCGAGCACTTCAACGGCGTCTACTCGGCCAATGAATTTTTGACGCGCGTCAACCTGATGCGCGCCTATAACTCTGAGTTCGACGAGCCGGTCTACGATTGCCGCGACAAGGACGTGATCGTGGTGGGCGGCGGCAACACCGCGATGGACGCGGTGCGAACCGCCCGGCGGCTGGGCGCGCGAACGGCGACGCTGGTTTATCGCCGTTCCGAGGCGGAGATGCCGGCCCGCAAAGAAGAGGTCAAGCACGCCCGCGAAGAGGGCATCGAGTTCCATCTTTTGACTAATCCGGTCGAGTTCCTCGGCGACGAAAAGGGCTGGCTGACAGGAGCGAGATGTGTGCGCATGGATCTGAGCGAGCCGGACGAAAGCGGCCGCCGCCGCCCGGTCGAGATCAAAGGCTCGGAGTTCGTTCTGCCAGCGAATGTAGCGATCATCGGCGTCGGCACCACCGCCAATCCGCTGATTCAGAGCACCACGCCCGATCTCGCGACCAACAAGTGGAATTACATCGTAGCGGATGAAAAGACTCTACGCACCTCCAAGCCGGGCGTCTTTGCCGGCGGCGACATTGTTACCGGCGGCGCAACGGTGATCCTGGCCATGGGCGCGGGGCGGAAAGCTGCTGCATCGATTCATGAGTACCTGACCAGCGGCGAGTGGTAGGAGGCGATCTCCCGGGCAGTTTTAGATGGCGTAGAATTCGGATATGCAGAGACCGCACCAAATGACGGCGATTCTTTCGCGAGAAGACGATGGTTTTGTCGCCTTGTGCCCCGATTTGGACATCGCAAGCCAGGGCGCAACGATTGAGGAGGCGCGCGCCAACCTCGTCGAAGCCTTGACGCTCTTTTTTGAGACTGCCTCTTCTTCAGAAATTGCGCGGCGGCTGCACAGCGAGGTCTTCGTCACGCAGGTTGAGGTGCCCGTTGGGTAAGCTGCGGGTCCTCTCAGGCGCCGAGGCCTGCAAGATCCTCGAAGGGCGCGGATTTATCGCAGTGCGCCAGCGCGGCAGTCACCGAATCATGCAGTTGCAAACGGAGGGGACAACCATCACCGTCCCCGTTCCGCTCCACAATCCCCTCATGCGCGGCACTCTCCAGAGCATCATCCGCCAATCGGGCCTCGACAGGTCGCTGTTTGAATACGAATAGCCGGTGTCTTGCGGGTCATCGAATCCGGGTGCCCCAGAGCCTTCACTGAGCTTGGCGGCTGGCTGTGAGATGCGCCACGACCCTGATCTCCGCTTCCAATAAGAAAAAAGCGAACCTCGTCAACTACACGAAAATAGTGTACACTGTTTTCGTATGAAGAACATCACCCTAAGCGCCGACGAGGACCTGATTGAGCGGGCGCGCTTGATTGCGCGCGGACAGCGCAGCACTCTGAATAAGGCCTTCCGTGAATGGCTGGCGCAATTCTCTCAGAGCGCGGGAGACGCCCAGGGCTTCGATGCGCTGATGAAGCGCTTGCAGCACGTCGATGCGGGCCGGCGCTTTAGCAGGGACGAATTGAATGAGCGATAGATTCTTTCTGGATACGAATATCTTCGTCTATTCCTTCGACCAAAGCTCCGCCGCGAAGGCCCGGAAAGCCACGGAACTCATCCGCGAGGCACTGACGACGCAGAAGGGCGTCATCAGCTATCAGGTGGTGCAGGAATTCTTCAATGTGGCCCTGAGACGGTTCTCCCAACCGATGCAGACGGCTGACGCCGAGCAGTATCTGAGCACGGTATTCCGCCCGTTGCTCGGCGTACATTCGTCCCAGGCGCTGTATGCGGAGGCATTGCATCTGCACGCGCAGAGCGGGCTTTCGTGGTACGACGCCTTGATCGTCTCAGCCGCAATCCAGGCGCGGTGCGACCTGCTTTATACCGAGGATATCCAGCACGGTCAGCGCTTCGGAAGTCTCCAGGTTCGAAATCCCTTCCTCTGAGTTCTCAGAATCGCCGGGAACCCCAGGTCGCGATTTGGAACCTGGGAGGTGCGCCACGGCCCTGATTCCTGTTCACTGACCACGGTAAAAAAACGGCGGCAAGAGGATCGCCTCCTGCCGCCACCGGTCTTTGCTGCAACCGCATTTGCTCTCTGCTTGAAACTTGCTCTGCAAATCCTTTTTACTGCTCGGCTCCCGCTCCTGGAACCGAACCCGGAGCCGGGGGCGCTGGCGGAGCCGCAACCGGAGGAGCCGGCGCCTGGTGGTGGTACTGACTACCCGGTCCCTGGCCGCCCTGCTTCCAGCCGACCGGTCCCTGGCCGCCATGTCCCGGCCCGCGCTCTTCCCGGCCCCGGCCCTCGTGCTCATGGTTGGCGCGGAAGACTTGCACTTGCTTCCACTGCTCCGGCGTCAGCTTGGCCCTGATCGCCAGCAGAAAGCCGGCATT
>PLPA01000022.1 GCA_003159355.1 Acidobacteriaceae bacterium
CAGGGAACCAACGTCAACACCGCGCTCTTGCTCATCGAAAACTGACTGCGACCCAAGGGCCGGAGCGATCCGGCCCCACCTTTTCCGGCAACGCCGAAGGATGCGTCATTGCCGGTGCCGCCCGCTTCGCCCCCGGCACNNAACCCTGCCAGGTCCAGCACAGTAGAAGCGGCCAATTAGACGGTTTCGAGGGGTTGGGTGATAATCGCCACAGGGGAGGCAAAGGGCCAACGGAAACGATAGTCTCCGCCTTGGCGAGTTCCATCGAATAACCGAGGCGCCGTGGTGCTACCAACACCGCCGACGCCCCTAACCAATCAGCCTATACAGGAGGCTTCATGGCTACCCGTAATTCTATCGAACCCACTCTTGTCCGCTTTGCCCGCCATCTGCACGCCCGGCGCGGCCTGGCCGAGGCCACTGTCCACAACTACGTCTCCGCGATCCGCCGGTTGGCACCCGTGATCGGCTTCGAGCCCACTCCGAAGGCGGTCGAGCAGCAGATCGAGCGGATGCATAAAGCCGGTGCCTCCTACTCCCACATCGTCAATACATCGATCGCTCTCGAAGCCTATTGCGCCTTTTGCGGACGGCCCATCAAGCTGGGCCGTCCGCAGAAACCCCATCACCTGGTGCGCGGCACCTTGTCCGAGGCGGAAATTACCCTGCTGATCGCGGCGGCGCGCACCCTGCGTGAGCGCACGATGATTGCAACACTTGCCTATGCCGGTCTGCGCAACAAAGAGCTTTGCCGACTGCGAATCCGCGATGTCGATCTGGGCGGCCAAACGCTGCACGTCCAGGCTACCAAAACACAGAAGGATCGCTACACACACATCTCCTCGACCTGCGTGAGCCTGTTGGCCGAGTACCTGCGCGAGCGTGGCGGTCAACTCGGCGATCTGCTCTTTGTGTGTTTCCGCAGTGGGAAGCCCTACTCGCAGCAGAACTTGCGCAAGTTGGTTCGCACGGCTGCAAAGCGGGCCGGACTGAAGAAGCGCGTCTACCCGCATCTCTTGAGGCACAGTTTGGCGACGAACCTGCTTCACCGTGGGGCGCATCTGCTGGCAATCAAGGAGCAGCTCGGCCACGCCTTTGTGGAGACAACCATGATTTACGTCCACTCCAGCCCGGAGCACACCCAGCTCCAGTACCGGATGTATGCCCCATCGTACCTCTGAAATGCGCGCGAGCCGGGGTTTCTCCGGCTCGCGTCCCCCTCTTCGATGAGGCTTGGCCTGTAACACGCTTTCCCCAAAGCGCGGATTAGCGGCCTTTCTTCGCCGCGACCTTGGCTTTGGGAGTTTTGCCGAGTATATCCTTGGCGGCAATGCGGGCGAGTCCCAGCAGGATGCCGGAATTGCTGAGGATGGCCTCCGGCCATAGGGCGCTGGCCGCGGCCTGGAGGAGTTTGTAGTCCTCCTCGCTCATTTTTACATTCACCTGGATTGTCCGCTTGCCGCCGTCGATCATCCTTTCTGGTATCAACCATTGGGATGCAAAACACAAGCATACTATTGATACTATTAGTATTACGATGAATCGAAAGACATTCCGGGCTGCTGTAAAGGAACTTTCATTTGACTTCCGAGGGTATCCTCTGCAAGAGTTACCGTCGGGAACCTCATTCACAGAATTCTGTTCCGTAATTTTTGCTTCATCGGCATTCCACCGAAGCCGTGTTCGTTTGAGAACCGGGCCGCACAAAAAACCAAAGAATGGAAACAGAGAGGACGTTGAACGATGCGTACGCGAGCGAGTTTGATTGGATTGGGTCTGGCGTTGTTGGCAATGAGCGCGGCGGCGCAGGTGACAGGCAGCGGTACAGCAGGGACAGTTCCAGTCTTCACCGGCAGCGGCACAAGTATTGGGAATTCGAGCGCCCCGATCACCGTCAGCAGCACTGGTAACGTCGGCATCGGCACCATAGCCCCAGCCTACAAGCTCGATGTTTCTGGCCCCATTCATTCTTCCACTGGCGGCATTGTCTTTCCTGACGGCAGCACTCAGACCACCGCCAGCGCCAATGTGATCTCAGGCACCAATCAGATCAATCAAGTCAATGGCAATGTTGGCATCGGGACTGCAACTCCAAAGGCAAAATTGAATATTACGACTGCGGCCACAGGCAACTATCCAACTCTAGGGACAAGCACAGGCAATGTGTTTTTTGGTGGCGACAATAACCTGTACGGTCTTTATGAGGGAAGCATAAGTGCCGACGGTAATTCATGGCTGCAGGTAATGAGAAATGATTCAGCAACAGCCTATAATCTCATACTTCAACCTGCGGGCGGCAACGTAGGCATTGGCACGACGAGCCCAGGGGCTACGGTTCCGGGCACTAAATTGGAAGTGAATGGTGGAATCACGCTAACCACAAACAGCGGCGGCGCGATCACCTTCCAGGACGGCACTAAGCAGAGCACAGCATATACGGGTGTTACTTGCACCGGAGCGGACTATGCCGAGGCTATCGATGTGACCGGCGACCGGACGACGTACGAACCGGGCGATCTTCTGGTCCTCGATCCGAACGCACCCGGCAAATTCCTCAAATCCAATCAGTCATATTCCACTTTGGTAGCGGGCATTTATTCGACCAAGCCCGGTTTCGTTGGCAGAAAACAGCCAGCCACACCCGAGAGCAGCGCGACCGAAGTACCGATGGCCATGGTAGGCCGGGTTCCTACCAAAGTGAGCGCAGAGAACGGTCCCATCAAGGTGGGCGATTTGCTCGTTACTTCTTCCACTCCTGGTTACGCCATGAAGGGAACGGACCGTAGCCTGCTGACCGGCGCGGTTGTTGGCAAAGCGATGGGACCGCTCGATTCGGGAACGGGAACCATCGAAGTGCTGGTCACGCTGCAATAACTTTTCGCCGCAACTATGCGACGGATCGCGCAAAAGACAGAGGTCCAGGCCATGCCAACGAATCGAGGACGAATGAAGAATCAAATATTCCAATCCGCGCAGCAGAATGTGATACGGGCAGTTTTGCTGTGTTGCGTTTTGATGCTTGCACCCCGCTTCGCTTTCACGCAGGAGCAGAGCTTTCCTTTGCCGACAACGACGGGAGTCGTTGGCAAAAAAGATTCTGGAGCGCTTGCCGAAATCAAGGCGCATCTTCTAACTGTTTCCGCAAGCGGATGGCAGGACCTTCAAGCAACCGGCACATTGACCTATCCGGACAGCGATACTCATCCAGCAACGCTGTATCTGATGGGGTCGAAATACTCGCGATTGGACATCGAGATGGGTGCGGGCACACGAAGTCTTCGCATTGGCGGATTCGCGGGAAGGTTTCAGGACGAACAGGGAAATCAAGGCTCTCTCCCGCCGGGAACTTCGTGCGCAGGCATCGTGGCATTCTCCCGGATATGGTTCGATGCTGTGACATCATCGCGCATTGCGCTGACGGACGAAAACATCTATGACGGAACGGGGCAAAGCCTCCATCGGATCACGATGGAATATCCCCTTGAAAGCGCCACCGGCAGCGGATTGGTGAACAGGACGGCGGCGACCGATCTCTACTTTGATCCCAGCACTCATCTCCTCGCCTACAGCGTGGATGCGGTGGCGTTCCACGGTTCAACGCGGCAAATCTTTAACCGGGTCACCGCATATGGAGACTACCAGCAGTTCAGCGGGATCAAGGTTCCCACGGCCATCAAGCAGTATTTGAACGGCCAACTCCAGTGGACACTGCAACTCAGTCAGGTCACCGTCAACAGTGCGCCACCGGCACACACATTTTCGTTCTGAGGAAAGATCCCATGCGACGCGCACTTCGAGTTGGAATCGAACTTACGCTGCTTGCGGCCTTCGCGAGTCTGCCCGCAATGGCGCAGAACTACCTTTACGGGACCGGAAATCCGGCGTGGGGGATCAATATCCCCATCGATAACGGTTTCATCAATGTCTCCAACGGCAACGTGCACATGGAGATTCCGGTTGGGAATCTGCCGCAGCGTGGTGGCTTGCCGCTCACCGAATCTGTGGTCTACGACAGCAGAATCTGGACCATCGTCAATAATGGAACGTCGAACAGTTTCCAGCCTGCTTCCGGCGGCGGTTGGACGCTTGGCGGATCGGCTAATGCTGATGGGAATCTCCAGGAAAATCTGGTCAATGAGACCGTTTCATGTTCTGGTTCAAGCGGAAGCCAAGGATATTGGGAAACCACGTACACCTGGACGGACGCATCGGGAACCGCGCACATGTTCGCGCCGGGAATCTACTCCCTCTATACCCCAAACTGTCCTAACGGCAACACAGGTGGCATCAGCAACACGAGCACGGGATCGGCATACGCCGTGGATGGAAGTGGCTATTACATCAGCGTGGTTCCACTGACAATTAATGGGAACACATCGAGTGCCGCGATAGTCTTCGATCCGAGCGGTAATTCTCCCAGTCTGTTTGAGGACCGCAACGGAAACTATGTCGGCAGGGCCTACACGGAAGCTTCTGGTGTCAACACATGGACCTGGACCGACACACTTGGGCGGCAATCGCTTGTTGAAACCGAACAGAGCGGCAAGCCCACATATATGAATGTCATGACAATTGGCGGAGCGACAAAGCAATATACGCTGAACTACAAGACGATCACCGTTACCACGGGTTTTAACCAATCTGCGGTGACAGACTACAAGAATCAGCCACTGACCGTTGCATCAAGTCTGAACCTTCCGGACGGAACATCCTATACGTTTCATTACGACACCGAGCAGGGGCTTGGAACCTATGGCGAGCTAACGGAAGTTGATCTTCCCACGGGCGGGGCCATTCATTTTACTTATCAGAACTACCTCGATTCCTACGGCAATCAAAATCGATGGATCTCCACCTATTCCGGTGGCAACGGTTCCTACACTCTAGTTCCGCAGGTGGTCAGCAATTGCTCCGGGTCGAGCAGTGTCGGTTGCCAGGAGAAAATGAAGGTAACCGACGGAAATTCCAACGAAGTTGACTATCTGTTGACGTTGAACAATGGCGCGTGGAATTCGCAAACGGACTACTATAACTACGTTAGCGGATCGCTCGTTCACATCCTGTCGACCGCGACGAATTACAACTTTACGAACAGTTGCCCGCAGAGCATCTGCGGCGGATCTAACGGGGCACAGTGGATCACGGCATCGTCAACCACGGCGACCCTGAGCGACACCGGGCAATTCACCCAGACGCAGTACGTGTACAATCACCCGCAATATGGGAAGCCAGACAAGGTGAAGACCTGGGACTACTCGACGCCCTCGGGCTGTACAGGCGGCAATACCCCCACAAAAGAGACCGACTATACCTACGGCTACTTCGTGAACGGCGCGGCATACGTCACGGAAACTGATCAGCTTGACTGCAACGGAAATATTGCGGGAAAGACCGTTTACAACTACGACCAATACACGAGCCCATATCCTGCCCTGGTACAGACCTTCGGCCTGCCCAATCATTCAACGAATTTTATGCTTCTCGATGAATTGGGGCCGGACTCTTACTCGCTGGGGGCGATTGGCTACCGCGGCAATCTCACAAGTGTTGTAGCAGGCACGGGCGCGACTGTAACCACGTCATCAGTTTTCGATGATGCCGGAGCCAAACAGAGCGACACAGACGCGAACAAGCAGAAAACGGGCTATTCCACGATGTGCTCGGACGCCTACTTGCAGACCGTCACTTATCCCCTGGCCGTCAACGGCTCAAGCCTCCAGACAACCACGAACTACGACTGTTCTTCGGGTTTGGTGAACTCGACAAAGGACATGAATCAGCAGCAGACCATCTATTCCTACTACACGAGCCTCCCGAATTTGGGGCGAGTAGAGACGGTTACGCGGCCCGATGGAGGGACCACCACCTACACCTATCCGTCGAGTGTCGAGACGGACCAGGCTGTGACACAATCCTCCTCCGTGACTGTGACGCACGAATCGATCCTCGATGCGTACGGGCGGAATTACCAATCGGTGACCGTCGCTCCAGAGGGAAACATCAGCTCCGAGACAACCTATGACGCCACCGGCAGGCCAAACAGCGTCACGACACCTCACTTGACGGGAACAAGTTCGACGGATGGAACGGCCTATATGTATTACGACGTACTAGGGCGAACCACCAAAATCAAAGCTCCCGGCGGAACCGCGACAATAGCTCTCTATAACGGCAGCACGCAGACGGTCACGGATGCACTCTCCAACAGCGTGAAGTACAACTACGACGCGTTTCACAGGTTGACTAAGGTACTCGAACCGAACGCCAGCGGGACGCTTGCGAACGAGACCGACTATCAATACAACGCTTTGGATAAGCTGACGCAAGTCGATCAGTGGGGCGGGGCCAATGGCGCTACATCGCCTGGAGACCGACAACGCGTATTCAGTTACAACGACACCTTGGGCCGTCTGGTCTCGGTGACAACTCCCGAGGGCGGAACAACAGCGTCCAGCTATTTGTCGAACGGCTCGCCTTGCGCGGGCAACATCTCCCTGCCTTGCAGCAAGACGGACGCGCGCGGTGTGAAAGTGCAGTACACCTATGATGCGCTTAATCGAATCATGTCAAAGAGCTATTCAAACGATTCAAGCGGAACGCCGACCGCCTGTTTTCAATACGACACCTCGCCAGTTGCTGGAGCAGGAGGGAATCTGCTCGGCCACCTGACGAATCAATGGACGCAGAGCTCTTCCGCCGGTCCATGCAACTCATCTTTGCTAACCAATGGCGGCTATTTGACGCTAAAGGCGAATCTTGCCTACGACGCAATGGGGCGTCCGTTAAGCGCACAGCAATGTACTCCGTCCAACTGCGCCAGCGCGGCACCCTACGAACTTTCGTATGGCTACGACCTGGCAGGAAATCTAACAAACTATACGAACGGGCTCAGCAACACTCCGGGGGCTGGTTCCATTCCGTTGACCTTTACGCAGATATTCGATAGCGCCGGGCGCCTGCAGAACGTGACAAGCACTTGGAGCGATAACACCCATCCGGCGACGCTCTTTAGTGCGCAGAGCTATGCGCCACCCGGCGTACTGACCGGCGCGATCTTCGGCAATGGGATCACTCTGGGCCGCGTTTTCAACCCACAGCTGCTTCCCAACTCCGAGACCGATACAACGAACTCCGGCGGAGGCAATGGCTCCATTGTGGCTGTACCGGGCTCGGCTACGGTCACTATCACAGGGACAGAACAAAAGAAGTGACCTGACTAGATGCGGATGAGGCAACGTGAATCCATGATTTAGGTGTTTTTCAAGAGCGGGCAAGATGAGGCAGCTGGATAGAACCGCATATGCCTGCCGGATTACAGCAACGATTCTACGGAACGCGAAGAGGAACGACAATGAAGTGCGCTGAGAACGACGCCAACAAGAAGCCGCGACCGCAATCTGTTGCTGTATCCTCGGCTATCCAGATTATCTTCTGCCTCGCATCGGCGATGGGAACGGCAAACGCACAGATTGTCCTGCCTGCGCCGGGCCTGATCAATACGATAGGCGGTAACGGGAATGCGGGCTCGATTGGCGACACCGGCGCGGCGCTTCAAGCTGAGTTACATGCGCCAAGCGGCGTTGCCGTAGATAGTCATGGCAATATCTATATTGCCGACACTTTCAACAGCCGCATACGGATGATTAATGCATCGACTGGAATTATCACCACAGTCGCTGGCAACGGCACGGCGTGCTCAGCACCTACGTCAGCATGTGGGGATGGAGGAAGCCCAATCAGCGCACAATTGAACTATCCGCAGGGCGTAGCTGTCGATGGGGCAGGCAATATCTATATCGCCGATACTTCCAACGAGCGTGTTAGGAAGGTGTCGGTCTCTACAAAGACTATCGCCACCATTGCGGGCACTGGAAATTACGGCTATGGCGGAGACGGCAATGCTGCGACAAGCGCTACATTGGCTCTGCCATCAAGCGTGGCAGTCGATAATTCCGGCTACGTCTACATTGCGGACACCGGAAATAATCGAATTCGGAAGATCACCGGCACCACCATCTCCACTGTCGCCGGGAGTAACACGGCGTGTTCGTCGCCCACTGCGACCTGCGGCGATAATGCGGTCGCGACTAGCGCTCAACTGAAATTTCCTAACGGCGTCACCGTCGATAGTTCCGGAAACATCTACATAGGGGACACTTCTGATAATCGAATCCGTAAGGTCACAGGCGGCACTATCTCCACCGTTGCAGGGAATGGCACGGCCTGCTCGTCGGCAACGGCAGCCTGCGGCGACGGTGGCGCCGCCAAAAACGCGAATCTGGGTTACCCCTGGGGTGTTGCGGTCGACAGTTCCGGCAACATCTACATAGCCGACTCGAACGATAATCGAATTCGCAAGGTCACAGCTGCTGGAGCCATATCCACGATTGCGGGCAACGGCACTGCGTGCCCTTCATCCACGGCTGCCTGCGGCGACGGCGGAGGCGCGACGAGCGCGGGAGAATTAAATGGTCCCGAGGATGTGGCTGTCGATAGCTCAGGGAACATCTACATTGCGGATACGCTACTCAATCGCATCAGAGCAGTGAACTCCTCATCATCAGGACCGCCTCCGCCAGCGTTGCCTGTGTTTTCGCTTCTCGCGGGAAGATATCTGACCCCGCAAACCGTGACAATCAGCGATACGACAAGCGGCGCAGCCATCTATTTCACAATCGATGGCTCAACGCCGACGGCCTCGTCGACGCAATACACCGGACCGATCAGTGTCGGTTTCAGTGAAACGATCAACGCAATCGCTATTTTGAGTTCAGCAGGCAGCGGCGTTGCAACAACAACTTACATAATCGGCAGTGCTCCCACATTTTCACCCATTGCGGGCACGTACACAAACGTGGAGACAGTCTCCATTACCAGCCCCGACTTTGGCGCTGCGATTTACTACACGACCGATGGCACAACTCCTACAACCTCCGCGACGCGGTACACAATCCCCATCAGCGTCAGCTCGACGGAAACGCTCAAAGCTATCGCAGTGCTTGGCGCAGCGAGCAGTTCTGTTGCGACAGCGACGTATACGATCAATTTGTCGTCTTCTGCTTCCTCCACGGCAACCATTACAGTGAACGGAAGCGAGCAGACGGGAGATTCCAACACCATCACGGTTTCGTTTAACGGATTAGTGGAGACTGTGACCTATGGACCGTATTCGACGCCCGCTTCGATTGCCTCGGCTTTCGGGGCAAAGTTCTCGAATGACTACCTGCACGCCGGGTTGTGCGCCCATGCCAGTGGCGCAGTGATCACGTTCAAGTTAAAAGGCGCAGCACCGTTCGCTACGCTCGATGTGGAAGGTTCGACGGCATCGTTTCAGCTTCAGGGTTCCGGCTTCGCCACCCAGGTAGCAAAGAATGTGGACACGGGAACGGTGACGCTGACCGTGGCCGGCGTGGTAGCCGCCCAGACCAGTTACGGCGACGGAGCGACGTCAAGCTCAATTGCCGAGGGCCTGGCGGCGGGCGTCACGTCGAATTCGTTGGTAAACATTACAGCCGTGGACGACACACTGAACCTCCAGGCCAAGCAGGTGGGAGCGGGCACCAACTACAGCTATACTCTTCAGACGGCAAGCTGGGATTCGATGGACTTCTCGCAGCCGTCGTTCGCGTATCCGGCCATCAACGGCAACCTGAGCGGCGGGGCCAATGCCGGTTCGGGTTCGGGCGGAGGTCAGCAGACCGTTTACAGTTACAGTATTCCGAGCTATGTCTCCGGGCAGACGCCGACCGGCTATGATGCCCTCGGCAATATCGTAGGATATTCCGATTCGGTGATGGGCACGTGGAGCATGTCGGGCGGCTACGATCCGCTCAACCGGTTGACTGCGGCCAGCGCCACTTCGGGTCCATATTCCGGTCTTCAAATCAGTTGGGGCCTCGACCCGTTTGGGAATCGCACGAGCGAAGCCTATAGCGGCAGCAGCGGTGTATCTGTGCCAACCAGCAGCACGGTGTCCTACACGGCCACTGCCAATAACCCCACCCCCAACAACCGTATCTCGTCCACCAGTCTGGGCACCGTCAATTACGACGCAGCGGGTGATGTGACGCAGGACAACCAGAACCAGTACTTGTACGACGGCGATGGCCGCTTGTGCGCCGTTCGCAATTTAATGTTCGGCACGATGACCGGCTATGTCTACGGAGCTGACGGGATGCGCGTCTCGACGGGCACGATTGCCACGTGGGGAAGCTGCGACCCCTCCGTCAATGGCTATCAGGCGATTAAAGACTCGATCCCAGATTCCACCGGTGGGCAACTGACGGAAACGGGCTTGGACGCTAACGGCAATGTTGCCTGGGCGCACACCAATGTCAGGGCTGGCGGCCAGTTGATCGCCACCTACGACGCTAACGGGCTGCATTACTATCTGAACGACTGGAATGGTTCGCGGCGGGTGCAGACCGACTATGAAGGCGTGGTCGAGCAGACCTGCACGAATCTTCCCTATGGCAACGGTGAGACGTGCAGCGCCACACCAACGGAAGAGCTGTACGCAGGTCTGGAGCGGGACAGCGCCGCCGGTCTCGACAATGCTATGTACCGGTCGTATGCCTCGGCCTTCGGGCGATGGACTACGCCCGATCCTTATGACGGAAGCTATGACTTGACCAATCCGCAAAGCTTAGACCGCTATGCGTATGTGAACGGGATGCCGCTGGTAATGATTGACCCGAACGGGCAGTTTCCATGCGATCCATCCGGTCTGCCTACGGTTGGTGTTGATCCGGTTACGGGAGTGTTCACCATGACAGTGACCTGTGCCGCGCCGTTTATTGCCGAGGCGAACGCCATTCCGTATGTAGGTCTAGCCGTTGACATCGGAGCATTGGTTTATGACCTAGGGAAGGATCTTGGGTGGTGGGGACAGAAGCCACAATTCAAGGGGAATGTGAAAGCCTCACAAAACGGCAAAAATGTGCCAAACACCTCAAAGAACCCATGTACTTGTTTCGACACCGGAGCTTTTGCTGAGACGTTAGATAACAATGCCATGCAGAAATCCATCGGAAGGTGTGCAAAGTATGTGCGAATGGCACTGGAGGGTGGTGGAATAGTTACGACAGGACGCCCGAATGCCGCAGGGAACTATGGTCCATTTCTCCAGCAAAAGGGATTCAGCCCGGTATCGATGAATGGATATGTTCCACAAACGGGAGATATTGATGTCTTCGATATAACAACGCAGCATCCATATGGTCACATCACAGGATACGATGGGAATGAATGGGTATCAGACTTCTTCCAGCCCAAAGGTGCCAATCCATATGCGGTCAAATCATCAGCAGGTAATTCAACCATCTATCGAAACAGTTGTCCATGTAATTAGTTCACATGGATCAAGTGAGTGAAGCTCTGAAAGGAAAACGAATGCTACTGAGAGTTCTAACCGTTACCCTTGCTTTTCTTGTGATGCAGTTTAACTGCATTGGCGCACAAGCGCAAACTGGTGTTCAGGGTCGACAGTTGCCTCTGGATGATCCAATGTTTGGAATTAGCTATTTGCGCGCCAATATTCACTATGAGCAGATCCCAACAAGTATTCAAAAACTCTGTCCGGATTTAAGGGAAGGGACGTTCTGGACATTTGCTCATTATCAATCGGGGGCAAGTGAATATTTTGTTGTGTTAGGGCTGCAGAAGCATCAGGATGGAGATGCTCTTGGTGCAGTAGTGAAGATCGAAGGTTCCAACTGCCAAGAGTATGACTCTTCCTGGATGCTGTCTGGCGTAGTTCCAAAAAGCGGATATGCGCACGGGGCAAAAAACATCCAACTTCCAGGACAAGGGGTGAAAAGAATCTGCGACCACGGCCCATCAGGGTCTTGTTACTATTTCTTGAGGTCACCGGAGGAAGAGGCAATACTTCGTGGTCTGATAGAGGACGGCCTTGCGAGAGCCATCAGAGCTTACGGCGGCGAATCTCAATTCATGAAAAAAGCGTGCGTACCGTCCATCATAGATGGCAATTCATCATCGCCACTTGTGCAACAGGAACTCATTAAAGCCTGTAAAAAATGAGATTGTCTAGCGGGGAGTGTGCTAGACAATCTCCAGAGGGTTGGGCGCGGACAAATGGTGCAGTTGTTCGAGTATCTCGGCTATGGTTCGAAGGTGCTACCTCCGCGAAAATACGGCCCAGCCCGTGTTCAGAAGGGAATACTGGTTTAGTTACCATGCAGGCTCGGGCCACAAGGGGTAAGTCTTGACCCACGACTACAGTCTTTTGTTTTCAGGGGCTTGCATGGGTCGAAACTCAGGGCCATATTCAGAGTTCAAAGCCCCAAATTGTCGTTGACGGCGACGGCAATCTCCTGCTCGGANNCCGCCGTTCTTGCGGCAGAGTTTTGCGCAGGTGCGGCGCAGATCATGGGCACCGAATCGCTCGATACCGATGGCTTTGGCGGAGGTTTCAACCACACTCCACACCGCCCAATCGCTCAATTCCTCTCCTACGACGCGCCCACCTTTCGAGACCGGCCGGAGCAGCCGCCCGGCGCTGTGGCCGGCGGCAGCCGTCCAGGTGTCCATCAGGAGCTTGACCCACATGGGGATGGCTACAGTGCGAATGCGGCCACCTTTACCGCGGAGATCGGCTATCACCCAGCGGCCTTCGCGCTGCTGAATATCTTCCATCGTGAGCGCGGCCAGCTCGGCCCGGCGCAGAGCGCATCCAACCAATAAAGCCAGAATCGCCGCGTCGCGCTTGCCCTTGAGGGTATCGCGATTGGGAACAGTGAGCAGTTCCTTGGCCTGGTCACGAGTCAGCCAGTTGCCCAGCCGGGTTCCCTGCTGAGGGATGTTGGGTATGTCAGCCATCTGCGCGGCCTGCTCTCCATTGAGGATGCCGTTGCGCTTCGCCTCTCCGATCAGCTTGCGCACCGCCGCGAGCCGGACATTGATGGTCGATGGACTCAGCTCTCGTGCCATCATCTGGGCGCGGTACTCCATCAGTAGATCGCGGGAGAGCGGCTGCTTGCGCAGTTCGCTGAAGGCGAAGACCTCATCCAGCGCCTTGGCATAGTTGCGCCGCGTGTGCGGTGAGACCACCGCCTTGAGAACCATCTGACACAGAGCCAGGATGCCGGCGTTTGGTTCTGGGGAAGAAACGGCAAGCGCGACGCTCTTCATTATGTTTCCTCACGGTCCCTTTGCTGCTTCATTTCTTTGCGCAGCTTGGTGACGACGGCTTGCAGATCCTCGACAGTCGGCAGTTCGTCCCGCACCGGGCTGGGGAGTTCGCGCGTTAC
>PLPA01000253.1 GCA_003159355.1 Acidobacteriaceae bacterium
CCAGGGAAGAAGGCGTGATCGAGTACCTTTCCGCACAGGCGCGGAGGCAGGAGCTGGAGCAGATCGGCCATGAGGAAGAGGGATTGAAGGCTTTGCGGGCGCTCGAAGCCGAGGGCTGGATGGAAGTTCTCTTTCCTGCCTGGACTTCTGCCAAAGTCGATGAGGAGGGGTTGACGGCGCTGCACGATCTGGCCGTCGAGTTGCTCGTGCAGGGCGTCCATGCCGATATGTCCGCGGCGCAGATGCGCTTGCTGACCGCCCGGCTCGCCCCCAAAGAGCTGGCGGCTCTCAAAAAGCTGATGCTGCGCCCCGGCTTTGTCGAGGAGTGGAACAGCCTGGACGCGCTGGCCGCCGGATTTGCCAAGGCGCTCGCCGCCCCGGAGAACGCCACCCCCTCGGCCTGCTACAAGCTCTTCACCAACTATGATCCGGAAGCAGTTCTCTGGCTTGGATTCACCAGCAAGGATGAGGCTGTCAAGGATCGCTTCAATCTCTTTCTCAAGGTCTGGCCCGAAGTTCGCCAGCGCATGCCCCACGCTCTCTTGCAGGAGATGCGTATTACCGCCGAATTGCCCGCGTACCGCGAGATCGCGCAGTCCGTTTTCCTGGAACTGCTCGATGGCAAACTCGCTACGCCGGAAGAAGTCCGCGCCTTCCTCGAACCTCATTCTCCGCCTGCTCCGCCGCCCCAGGTCAGCGTCAAGCGGACGCGCGCCAAGCGCGGAGCCGAAGCCAAGCTGAAAGAGGACTCCTTCGACGACGAAGAAGAGGAGGCTGAAGACTCACTGGAAGGCGAGGACGATCTGGACGACATCGGCGGAGACGAGGATGACCTTGACCTGGGCCTGGGCATGAACCTGCCCAAGGTCAAACTGGACATTGACCTTCTCGATGAATCCGGCGCCGAAGACGAGGCCGAGGATGCGGATGAAGAGGTGAATCCGAAACCGGCTGCCAAACCGGAATCAGTCAAGCGCGTTTCCAAGCCACGCACAGCCGATCCCACGCTGCCCGCGGCTGCGCCCGTGAAGGCTGTGAAGCCGGCCGCTATCCCGGTTGAGCCCAAACTGGAAGAGGCAGAAAAAATTGCGCCTGCCCCTAAGTCCAAGGCTGAATCCAAGCCAGTTCCCTCGGCAAAGCCTGCGCTGGCAGCAGCCAAGCCCACCGCGCCTGCCGCCAGTCCCAAGTCCCAGCCGGCGCCGGCCAAGGCTGCCCCTGTGCAAGCCAAGAAGCCGATGCCCCCGGCCAAGCCCGCGCTCAAGAAGGCACCGGCGAAGACTTCGGCCAAGCCGTCCGTAAAGGCTGCTCAAAAGCCCCCGGCCAAGGCTGCCGTCAAGCCGCCTGTCAAGCCCCCGGCCAAGGCTTTGGCTTCCAAGTCCGCGCCTGCAAAGAAGAAGCCTGTTGTCGCTCCGAGTCCCAGGCCGTCCAAGGCTGCCAAGCCTTCCCAACCCGCAGTCAAGAAGCCCGCACCCAAGACGGCAAAGAAACGCTAGGTGCAATTCAAATGCTTCATTGCAATAATTGTTAGACAGTTGTAATAATGGTTGCATAATCGCAATAACGTTTAAGTACTCACTGAAAGCTGGGGGGAGAGGGGTGTAGGGTGTGCATTCGTTTGCCTGGGGGCCAGCGCTCATCGTACTCATCGTGGTGACCTCCACTGATTTGCGCAACCGGCGCTTTCTCAACAGGCTGTTGCTTCTTTTCCGGCTGGCGGGATCGCGGTTTCCGGTGGAGCTGTGGCGGGCACGGCATTCGCTCGTTGAGGGTTTACGCGGGCAGGATGTCCAGCACGCATTCAGCCCAACGGTTTTCGGTTAACCTGTAAGGAACGTTGTACGCAGCAGGGGGCGGTAATTCCGTGAATTCAGATTCTTCTCTTTATCTCGATGAGACATATACAGAGTCGCCAGGCGTTGATGGACTGTCGATTGCGCTGATTGGCCCGGACGAGGAGCGCCGCAAGGCGGCAGCCAGTACGCTAGCCGGATGCCAGGGTGGGGTTATCCGCGAGTTTTCCACCTATCCTCCCAGCATGAGCGATGTGCCCAAGCTGCTGGAGCAGCATCACGACGTCATCATCATCGACCTGGATAGCCGTCCTGAATACGCTCTCGAATTGGTGGAGAATATCTGCGCCAACAGCACGGCGACGGTGATGGTTTATTCGGTGAAGTTTGATTCGGACCTGCTGGTGCGCTGTATGCGCGCCGGCGCTCGCGAGTTTCTCGCCTTGCCCTTCACGCAGAGTACCGTAGCCGACGCACTGGCGCGGGCATCGGCTCGCCGGCCTGCGCCGCGCCCCGCGAAGAAGGCGGGCGGCCGGCTGATGGCGTTTCTCGGTGCCAAGGGCGGAGACGGCGTCACCACGCTGGCCTGCAATTTTGCGGTTTCCATGGCCCAGGAGTCCGGCCAAAGCACGCTGCTGATCGATCTGGATCTTCCGCTGGGCGACGCCGCGCTCAACCTGGGCGTGGTCGCCGAATACTCGACCATCAATGCTCTTCAGAATGCCGCCCGGCTGGATTCGAGCTTTCTCTCCAAGCTGCTGGTCAAGCATAGCTCGGGCGTTTCTGTGCTTGCGGCTCCGGGCAAATTTCCCCAGTTTGATGCCTCCCATGAAGCCATCGACAAGCTGCTGACCATCGCGCGACAGGACTTCGACAATGTGGTCATTGATATGGGGTCCAGACTCGATCTGATGGATACGAGCCTCTTCAAGGAAGGCTCCACGATCTACCTGGTCATTCAGGCCGGCATCGCTGGGCTGCGTAACTCCAATCGCTTGATCTCGCAGTACTTCGCCACCGAGGTTCCCCGACTCGAAATCGTGCTCAATCGGTTTCAATCTCGCTCCATGGGCGTCGCTGAAGACCAGATTACCAAGGCGCTCACCCGGCCGGCGCAGTGGAAGATTCCCAATGATTATGCCGCCGTGCGTCGTATGCAGCATACCGCCATTCCGCTGGCGCTGGAAGACTCGCCGATCTCTCGGGTGATCCGCCAGATGACCCGAGCCGCTTGCGGTCTGCCCGCAATCCCGGAGAAGGGAACAGGGGAAAAGACGTCCGGCTTCAGCCTGAAAAACCTTGGCCGCAGCATTTCGGCGAAAATTTCCTCGTCCGAACCCGAAGAGGCGTCGGCGATTGTGCAGCCGGAGTCTGAGTCCATCCGGCCCATTCTGGAGAAAGCCGTGGCTGCGCCGGGCGCGGCGCAGACTGAAGCCAATGTTGAGATCCCGGTGAACTCCGGCTCTACTCCTTCCTCAGAGACGCAGTCTGCCGCAGGTACGCCGGTCAGGCCAGCCGAAACCACGGACCAGACTGACCTTGCGGATGCGGAACCGGTGGAGGCCCCAGGCGAGAGCACCCCCAGCCAGCAGAACGAACCTGAAACCCGCACCTACCGAGGCGCTATCTACGAGAAGGGAGCGGATGGCAAATGGTACCTGCAGAAGACAGCGGCCAGCGCCCCGCCAGCCAGTGCCGAGCCCGTTAGCGTCGACCAGGCCAGTGCCAAGCCAGCCAGCGTCGAGGCGGCCAGCGTCGAAGCGGCCGCTGCCGAGCAGAATGGTGCGGTCGAATCCGTGCATCAGGAGACGCCGGCCATCGCCTGGTCGACGCCCGCTCCGATTTCCTATGGCGCCGCGCTCAGCGCCGCGCAGCTCAATGCCATGGCCTCGATTCCGGGAGCCTTTGTCTACACTCCCGCCGAAGGCGAAGTGCTTGCGGTGGGGATGCACACGCTTTCGGCCGCCTTCACGCCGGAAGACACCGCTTCCTACACCACGCCGCAGGCTGCCGTCTCGCTAACGGTCAGCAAGGCAACGCCGGTCATCACCTGGACGACGCCTGCTCCGATCACTTACGGCGCCGCGCTCAACGCCACGCAGCTCAATGCTACTGCCTCGGTTCCGGGAATGTTCGCCTACACCCCGGCCGCGGGCGTCGTGCCGACAGCGGGAGTGCAGACGCTGCTGGTCACCTTCACGCCCACTGACGCCGAGGACTACGCGACCGAACAGGCTACCGTCTCACTCACCATCACTAAGGCCACGCCAGCCGTTGCATGGCCGACGCCCGATCCGATTGCCTATGGCGTTGCGCTCAGCGCTGCTCAACTCAACGCCACGGCATTGGTTCCGGGCAAATTCGCCTATCTTCCGGGCGACGGCGCCGTCCTCGCGGCAGGAAAGCATTCACTCACGCTCACCTTCATCCCGAGGGATTCGACGAACTACACGGTGGCGCACGCCACCGTCTCGCTTTCGGTCACCGAGGCCACGCCGGCCATCACATGGGCGACACCCGCTTCGATTGCCTATGGCGCCGCGCTCAGCGCCGCGCAACTCAATGCCACCGCGTCCGTTCCGGGAAAATTCGTTTATACTCCTGCCGCGGGCGAGGTGCTCGCAGCGGGAGTTCAGTCGCTGTCTGTCGTCTTCACTCCCACCGACGCCGCGAACTACACAACAGCCGAGGCCATCGTGCAGATCACGGTCACCAAGGCAACACCCATCGTCACGTGGTCGAAACCCCAAGCGATTTCCTACGGCACCGCGCTCAGTGCCACGCAACTCAATGCCACGGCATCGGTTCCAGGAACCTTTGTTTACATTCCTGCCGCGGGCGAGGTGCTCGCAGCGGGAGTCCAGCCGCTTTCGGCGACCTTTACTCCGGCGGATGCCGCGAATTTCAGCGAGGCGCAGGGCGCTGTCTGGCTCACGATCACCAAAGCCACGCCCATCGTCACGTGGCCTGCGCCCGCTCCCATTCTCAATGGCGATGCGCTCAGCGCCGAGCAGCTCAATGCCACGGCATTGGTTCCGGGAACCTTCGTTTACACGCCTGCCGCGGGTGCCTCGCTCACGGCGGGAACGCATACGCTTTCGGTCACCTTCATGCCAAAAGCCGTCGCGAACTACACCGTGGTGCGGGCGACAGTGTCGCTCACGGTCACCGAGGCTGCTCCGGCTATCCCGCCGCCGGCTCCCGCTCAAGTTGAGTCGCCGGTTCCCCAGGCAACGCACGCGCCCGAAATGCCTCTTGCGGAGACTCCTGTCAAGCCGCCCGCCGAGTTTGCCAAGCCGCTTGTCGAGCCAGTTCAACAGACCCGGGCGGAGTCTCCTGCCGCGCCGCTGGCCAAAGCTGCTGCCGAGCCCCCGGTAGAGGCTGTCGCCAAGCCACCCGTCGAGACTCCGGCCAAGGCCATGGTCAAGGTTCCGCCTCCCCGGTTCGCGATCGAAGCGGGATCAGGGCTTGATCTGATGGGTACGGCTGTCTTCCCGGATGGCACCACGATCTACCTGGTCATGCAGCCGGGCAGCGGCGGCCCGCAAGACTCAAAACGCCTGGTCTCGCAATTCCTCGCCGGCGGAGATCTGAAACCGGAAATCGTGATCAACCGCTATGAGCCTCACCCCCTGGGCGCTGGCGAAGACCAGGAATCGCAGGCTCTCACCAGGCCGTCCTCTTCGCCCATCACCCGGCTGATCGGTCAGATGGCCCAACCCGTTTCCGAGTCGCCCGCTCCCCCGGAAAAGAAAAAAGGCTTCAGCCTGAAAGGTTTGAGGCGAAGCCTGTGGGCAAAGGTTTCATCAACCGATTCAGAGCATGGATTCACGCAGTTGGGGTTGGCTCCAGACCCTGAGGACGCCTATTCGACGCAGCCTGCCGCAACGGCTGAAAAGTTCGTCGATGCTCCTCGCGCGGAGGTCTTGCCGATGGCTGAAACGTCGGCGCCACCCGCACCAAAGCCTGTCACGGAGCCTGCGGACGTTAAGCGAACTGCGACCCCAGCCAGCGCGCCCTACATGCAGGTCGAAACTGAAACGCGCACCTACCAGGGAGCCACCTATGTGAAGGGCGCGGATGGCAAGTGGCATCTGCGGCAGCTTCCAACCAGCTTCGTGAAGACGGAGACGCCGGCCGCCGTTCCACCAACACCCTCTCCGATCGCTGTGGCCGCCGCGCCCATCACGACTGAACTCAGCCCCAGCTCCCAGCCAGAGCCGGTCAAGGCAGTTCCTGCTCAAGCCGGGACGCCTGTTCCCCCGGCAAAGCTCGCGCCCGAAATCTCCCTTGCGGAGAATCCTGTCAAGCCGTCCTCCGAACCTGCCAAGCCGCCAGTAACCGCTGTTGCGATGGCTCCTGTCATGCCGCCGGTCGAGGCTACCGCGAAGGCTTCGGTCAAAGCTGCTGCCAAGCCGCCGGTAAAGGCTGCTGCCAAGGCTCCGGCGAAGGCTGCCCCTGCACAAACCATGAAGCCCGCCTTCGAGGCAAAACCCGAGCCAGAGAAGACGCCAGCCGAGGCTCCGGCTGAAGCTGCCCCTGCCCAGGCCATGGAGCCAGCTTTCGAGGCAAAATCCGAGCCAGAGAAGACGCCAGCCGAGGCTCCGGCCGAAGCTGCCCGTGCCCAGGCCATAAAGCCAGCTTTCGCGTCGGAACCGGAGCCGGAGAAGACGCCAGCCGAGGCCCCGATCGAAGTTGCCGCCAAGCCGCCGGTCAAGACTATCAAGAAGCCCGCGAAGAAGGCCTCTGCTAAGCCGCCAGTCAAGGCTGCGAAAAAGCTCGCAAAGAAGGCCTCTGCCAAGGCTACGACGAAGACTGCCAAGAAGTCCGCTACGAAGGTTAAGGCCAAGCCGCCGGTCAAGGCTATCAAAAAGCCCACGAAGAAGGCCTCCGCCAAGGCTTCTGCCAAGGCTGACAAGAAGCCCGTTCAGAAGGTTAAAGCCAAGCCTTCGGCCAAGGCTGCCAAGAAGCCCGCAAAGAAGGTTTTGGTAAAGGCGTCTGCGAAGGCACACGCCAAGACAGCCAATAAGGCTTCGGCCAAGGTTCAGGCTCGCAACTCCGCTCCGGCAAAGAAAAAGCTGACTCCAACTGCGCGCGCCAAGCAGGCCAAGGCAGCCAAGCCGAAGCTCCGCAAGCCGGCTCCGAAGCCGGCAAAGAAGCTCTAGGATTTACTGAACGAAGCGGAGTTCCGAAGGATACGGGCTCTACGGTCTGCGGAAAACTTGAAAGTGCCCGGCATTGTTTTAGTGCACGACATCAGTCGTGCCGTAAATGCAACCACCAGCAGCCGCCCTACTCCGCCCCTTCAGACCCTCCACCCGCTTCGCTGTTACACTGGTAATGAACCCAAAGCGGTCTTCCGGGCCTCCATTCGCCCAGAATCCGCCCACTAGCGAGGCCAAACCCCATGTCAGAATCGAACGAAAGCCAGAAGATTACCGCCACCAGCCTGCGCCTCAAGATCGGCCTCGCCGAGATGCTCAAAGGCGGCGTCATCATGGACGTGATGAACGTCGAGCAGGCGCGCATCGCCGAAGAGGCCGGCGCAACCTCCGTCATGGCCCTGGAGCGCGTCCCGGCCATGATTCGCGCCGAGGGCGGCGTCGCCCGCATGGCCAAGCCCGCGCTGATCAAGCAGATCATCGCCGCCGTTTCGATTCCTGTCATGGCGAAAGCCCGCATCGGCCACTTTGCCGAGGCGCAGATTCTGCAAGAGCTGGGTGTCGACTTTATCGACGAGAGCGAGGTCCTCACCCCCGCCGACGAGGCCCACCACATCGACAAGCACGCCTTCACCACTCCCTTTGTCTGCGGCGCGCGCAACCTGGGCGAAGCCCTGCGCCGCATCGCCGAAGGCGCGGCCATGATCCGCACCAAGGGCGAAGCCGGCACCGGCGACGTCGTCCACGCCGTCCGGCACATGCGCCAGATTATCCGCGAGATGCGCGCCCTCACCGTCCTCAGCGAGCAGGAACTCTACGCCGCGGCGAAGGAGCACCAGGCTCCGTATGAGTTGATTCGCATGGTTGCCCAGACCGGCAAGCTGCCGGTGCCCAACTTTTCCGCAGGTGGAATCGCGACCCCCGCCGACGCCGCTCTGATGATGCAGTTAGGCGCCGAGGCCGTCTTCGTCGGATCGGGAATCTTCATGAAGGGCAACGCCACGCCCCTCGACGTGGAGAACGACCCCAAGGAGCGCGCCGAAGCCGTCAGCCGCGCCTGCGCCATCGTGATGGCCACCACTCACTACAACGACCCCAAGATTTTGGCCGAAGTCAGCGAGCAGGTCACTGGCACCATGAAAGGCCTGGCCGCCGCCGGTATCGAGTTAAAGGACCAACTCCAAACCCGCGGCTGGTAGCCACCTGCGGTGGGGCCAATCGCTCGCTATCCGCTCGCAGGAAGTTCGTAGCTTCCTATTCTTGCGCTAGAAAAATGCGCAAGGTTGGGGTATTAGGCGAATATAATGTGGAGCAATACCGGGTGGGGTCTATGCCAGAAGAACTTATCAAGCTGTTCTCCTCCATGTCAGAGCGATATCCACAGCCCACAGAAGCGGATGCGGTTTATGCGACTGCTCGGGGTCTTGTTTCCTTAATTCCGGATGCAGGCGTAATTGATCAGTTGCTTTCGTTAGTATTGACACCATCCTTAGTTCGACGAAGAGACGAATGGTTCAAAGATGTCAATACCCCCGGCAGAGC
>PLPA01000010.1 GCA_003159355.1 Acidobacteriaceae bacterium
GCACTCGGCCACCACCGGCAACTACGCGCACTCGGCTGTAGCTGGAAAAGAGTGCATCGCGGCATCGCTCGGCTTTGAAGGACAGGCAAAAGGAATCAAAGGAAACTGGCTGGTTCTTGCAGAATGGAAAGACGGCAAGATCAAGAGCATGGGTATCGCCATTGTGGATGGGAAGAAGATAAATGCCGATACGTTCTATGCGTTGAAGGGTGGGAAGTTTGTCGAGGCTACCAATGACTGACCCGCTGACCAACCTGATCGCCGCTCCCAACGTGAGCATACGCGCACCTGAGCCGCTGATTCACTGGCCCACCGTGCGCTTGACATTGGCAATCGTAACCGCGCTGGCCGTTGGCGGCTGGCTGATCTTGGAGGCAGCATTATGAGCGAAGCATTGAAACCGTGCCCGTTTTGCGGGCGCACTTGCAATCTAGTCGTCGATTGTCTCATCGGAGATGACTGGTTTGTATCTTGCGAAGAAGACTTAAAATGCCGAATGAGTCTCCACGCTGTACATCCTACAAAAGAAGCTGCAATCTCCGCCTGGAACACGCGCCCGGTCGAGGATGCGCTGGTTGAGGCGCTGAAAGCAGCCGAAGTCATGCTACGTGCATTGCTGGTATCAACGCCATGCTCTGTGTCCACGAACGATAGCGGTAAATTCCGCAACATCAACTCGTTTGGAACACTGAAAGAAGTACAGGCAGCACTCAAGCTGGCCGCCGAATGACCGCGCTGCTCGATCCCGCTATCCTGGGCCTGGTGCTGGTCGCCATTGCCTACTTGAAGCCTCGCATAACACCCATTCTCACCCGTCCGCAGGTAGAAACCGGGAACGGAATCTAGCACGCCTGACGGACGCCCGCCAAACATCCCACACAAAATAAGACCCGCGCCCAAAACATCGAGCGCGGGTTCCTGCTTGAGAGGAGGAAGGTTCCAACGATGATTCAATGTAGCATGATTTGGTCGGGATCGCGAGTCTCCCTGGTCGCATATGCTCGCGGATCAGCCGCGCCTGCTTGTACGGATCGTGCGGGATGGGTGTTGGCTTGGGTCTCACGCGCTCACCGGGAATTGCTTGATGTTGAGATCGTCTGGAAGATCATGGCCCTTGCTCGGACCGAAGACGCTCCCCATCTGCTTCATAAAGAACGCCACTCCTGCCGACGCGCATTGATCGCGCAAGTTCCGCGCCCACTCTGGTTTCATTATGCGAGCCTGAGCGCCGCTCTCGCCGCCACAAATCACCCAATCAATCTTCCCGAGCTCAGGCCATGCATTTTCATTAAAAGCAGATAACCAGCCATCCATTCCTGGCCTGTATTTCAAGTTGTCGAGATTGATAGGCCCGATAAGTGGTTCACATGAGAGAAATCGAACGGCAGCATCAACCTGGAGTATTTCTGGTATGCGCTCCTCTGCGGTCTGATGGTTCTCCGTAGTCGTACCAAGCCAACAATGCGTCAATTCAAAGAATCCTAAATTAAGTCCGTCTTCACACATAACCGGCGTGATACGCATAGGACGTTTTGTAAGCAATTGCCAATCTAGCGCATCGCACGTATCGCCAATCAGCTTCCATAAATCTCGCCGCGTTTCAATAGGAGCTTCAAAATCGAAGATATCCGCTAGGCTCGCGCAAAACACTTTATCGCGTCGTCCAACTGCTCGCGCTTTCTTAGCCCACCGTATCGGCTCTTTCCAGTTGGCCGCAGATGTGCGACGGCGCTCCGTTCCTGGCCCCCACTTGCGCCCCATGCGCGTTGTGACAAGCTGCTCGGCGTAGCAATTGCGGCAACCCTCAGAAACCCGCGTACAGCCAATCCACGGGTTGAATGTGTGATCTGTCCATGCAATACCTGTTACTTCTCCCATTGTCAGCCTCCTAGCCGATATTCGTATGCGCGGGAACCTTCCCGGATGCGCTTCTGGATTACATGACCGCCGTACTGCGGCTTCCTGAGATCGCGAGTACGTGCTGTCACGCTAGAGTCGCTAATGCGCACATTTCAATCCCTTTCTGCTTGCCAGTTGCGCGAAGAGGGAGCTTCTCTCGCTTCGTCGTATCGGTCCTTGAACTCTCCCCATTTTTGAGCGCTGATCCCGAACGAGCGTAAATCCTGTAATTCTCGCATCTTGCCAAGAAAACAAAAGTCTTCGCCCGTGTACTGCTTTTCCTGCCTGCTACGGTGAAGCATGAGAATGACTTGCGCGGCCTGCTCAAATGCGCTGGAGCCGAGAATATCTTCCACGTCCGGATAGCGATTGAGATCCATCGGAGGGGCGCGGCGAATCTGGGCAAGCGCAACCATGCGGCAATAGTCGCGGGCAATGTGGCGCAAGGTTTCCGCTTGTTTGGGAGCTGCGTCGATGATGTTCCGCGCGCGGGGGACCAATAAAAGCTGAGCGTAATCCACAATCATCAGATCAGCTTTCCAACGCTTAGCCGCCAGGACGGCCCGCGAGCGAAAGTCTGTAACCGTCAATTCGTGCGTATCATCGATGCAGATCGGAAGATCGGCTAGTTCTTCCTGCGCAAACCGTACCGCCTGTCGCTGGTCTGGAGTCAAGCAGCGCGGGTCACGCATTGCCGAGACCGGAATACCCGCCATGAGTCGCCACAGCCGCCGGTGTAATTGCTGGGTTCGCATCTCAAGGCTTTGGAAATGAACTCGAAGACCGCGCCGTGCATTCTTGAGGGCTATCTGGAGACCTGCTTCTGTCTTCCCTGAACTTGGACGGCCAGCAAGGATACAAAGCTCTTCCCCCATCAGTCCAGCCGTCACACGGTCAATTTCCGGCGTAAGCAGATGTGCCCCTAGAATCTCCCCGGAAGGTGAATCGGCATCTTTCTCAAACTGATTGGCCGCGTCCACAATCGTTTCTGAGACCATCTTCCCGCCGGCATTCACCCGCGCCCCGGCATTTAGAATTTGCTCACTCATCCCCGCCGCTATTTGTTCCGCTGTTTCCATTCCATCAGCGGCGCGGGATATTGCCTCATTGGAGATGATCATTAGGCGGCGCGCAAGAGCCTTATCCCGAACAATACGTAGATATTCGCGGATCACTGGGCGGCGTGGCAACCCCTCGGTGAGCGACGCCAGGTAAGCCATGCCGCCGATAGTGTCCCGCTCTTTGTTGCGGTCTAATTCATAGGCGAGCGTCTGAATATCTATCGTGTGGCTTGTATCGGCAAGGTCCATCATGCGGAGAAAGATGCGCCGATGTGAGTCTAGCGAGAAATCATCGGCCTTAATCCCAACCTCTTGGACCTCATAGAAAGCCATATTATCGAGTAGGATAGCGCCGAGCAACGTTCTCTCTGCGTCCACATTCGCAGGCAATCCGGTATCGAAAGTTAGATCAGTCATTATTCCCCCGGCCTACTGAGAATCTTGGGTTTGGGCTGGGCGTTGGGTTTGAAAAGAGAGCCGTTGCCGTTGCTATTTTGTTTTATAGGGAAAAGCCCCGTATATCCCCGGAGAATGGATTGATTTATTACCCCTACTGGAGATTCTCCGGTTTGGCGAAGTTTTTCCAGTTCAGCAACTGCCAATCGGAGAGCATGAGGGGTGTTTACAGCTCTCTTCTTTTTCCGAACATCCAACCAGTCTTCCCAGACGGGTATCGGAATCCAATCGGGCAAAACAAACGCCTCTGGCGCTTCCCCCTCCTTGATCCCTTCCCTTCCCTTCCCTTCCCTTCCTACGGAAACTTTCGCGAGGACTCGCGAGGATTCGTCGAATGGCGGTAATTTAGATATGCTTGGACGATCTATCTTTTGATGATTCAACCAGTTAAGCACTTCTAGGTATGTGTGACTATCCACAACATAGCGCCGGATATGATCTGAGTCCTCCAATTCTTTCAACCACCCCTCCATGAGCTTTCCCGCGTCTGCATCGTAGGGATAAAGAAGGCTCGCGAGCATTCGCGAGTTTCCGCGAGTCCTGCCTTCATCGTCTACAAGTGTCCAAAGTTGGATGAACAAAAGACGCGCATCACGGGTAAGCGCACCGATAGATTCTGATTGCGGAAATTCAGGCTTGATACAGCGAATTCTTCCCACTCGTTCCCCTCTCATCCTGGGCGGCATTGGAGGGGTTGGATGAGAACCCCTCCATAGCCTAGCCGCGAGGAGCTACCTCACGGTTGAATCCACGCCGGGAGCGCGGTAATCTTCATTGTACGCCGCCCCGCGTGCTGGCGCAAGAGGCTAGGCATCAAGTATTTTTACGCCGGAGCCGTCGCCGGAGCCGTCGCCGGAGCCGTAGCCGTAGCCGGAGCCGTTGCCGTTGCCGTCGCCGGAGCCGTCGCCGTAGCCGTAGCCGTTGCCGTTGCCGTTGCCGGAGCCGTAGCCGTCGCCGTAGCCGGAGCCGTCGCCGTCGCCGGAGCCGTAGCCGTCGCCGGAGCCGTAGCCGTAGCCGTTGCCGTCGCCGTCGCCGTAGCCGTAGCCTTCTCTAATAGTCACTTGGTCCATACCGGCACACTTTCAATGTTCTTCTTGGCAACCGGAAGAACAGGTATAACCTCGATTGCATCAAGGATCAGTATGCGTGTGACAGGCGCGGGAAATTTGCAGTCTTGGGGGCGACTAGTACCGCGCTGCGCCAACTCGGAGATTGACGCGGCACCATTCCAATACCAGATACGCCGCGCTCCGGTGAGTTCAACTTCACGACTCTTGCGAGACACAAGCGTACCGGCAAATACTCCGCTCCGGTCGCCACGGACGATAACATATTTTCCTTTTACGATTGGCACAATGTTCCTTTTCTGCCTTTCGGCGGTTGTGCGCTACAGCGCGTCCTGGTCCTGGTGCAGATTCACGGCGGCGAGTGCTTTGTCGTACTCGATTCGGGCCTCAACCAGCTTCGCGCGTTTGGCGTGGAACTTCTCGACTAGCCGAAGATGTTGCTTCTCCCATGCGTCTGAGGCTACAGGCACGGTTGACGGGGCCGTGGCGGGCGGTGTGGGCTTCTCTGGTACGCTGCGCTTTGTTCCCTTGTCTGAGCGCGGCTTGCGGCCTGTGGGGGACGGTGTAGGTTCCGGCTGTATGGCGATGGGCGGATTGTGAGAGAGGTCTAAGCTGGCGATGTGCGCCTGCCGCTGGTTCCACTGATCCTCTGTGATTCCGAGTTGTACCCATGGTTCGTCTGGTTTCGTCATTGTGCTGCCTTTCTGCGCTTCGAGCGCGAGTTGG
>PLPA01000267.1 GCA_003159355.1 Acidobacteriaceae bacterium
TACGCACTTGAGCCGTATATCGATACGCAACTCCTGAATTCTCAGTCGAATGATCCCGCGAAGGTGACGGCGGTTACTGGCCTTGAAGACAAGATGCTGAAGATCAGCGACATTACCGGCGTGGAGAATGTGCCGGTGCCGAACGATTCGCTGCTTACCTTCATCCAATGGCTCATCCAGGGTGGACCTGAGGCAATGGACGGCGGTTCGCCGGCCGCGTTCGGAGAGGCAGATGGTTCCGAGGATCAAGGCGTATTCAAGACCACGCGGCTCAAGCGCGACCAGGCAATGCAGGTTTGGTCGATGCCTTGGGGCGCACTGTGCGAGGCCGTATGCGCCATTTCCCAGCAAGCGGTTGAGTCTGCCGCGGCGAATCGCATTGCCGACTTCAGCGCATCGCTGCCGGGGCAGAAGAAACTAAAGATTGAGTTGAGCAAGTTGCAGGGCAATGTGCTCGTACAGCCGGAATCGCTGGAAATCCCGCAGACGCTGGCCGAGCAAGAAGAAGAGATGACCGATCTTCTGACGCAGAGCAGCAATGTGGCGCTCTACCAGCAGATTATGATGGACCCGCGCAATCTGAGCGTGTTTTCCAAGTTCCCAAGCCTGAAGGAGTTGAACATCCCCAACGCTGACCAGGTGGAAGCGCAGCAAGGCGAGTTCGAGATTCTGATGCGCTCCGGCCCGGTGCCGAATCCACAGTTGGAGCCATTACAACAGCAGAGTGCCGCCATCGCGCAGCAGATTACGGAAGGCCAGACCCATCCCGAGGCGCAGACGCCAGAGGGCCAGCAGGCAATGCAGGCGCTCCAGCAAGCAGCACAGCAACTACAACAGCAGATGCAGGCCATGCCGCCGCAAGTCTCGACCGTGCCAATCGCGCAGGACAACAGCGAGAATCATATGATCCACGCGGCGATCACGCTTGGCATGTTGACCTCTCCGACCGGGCGCAAGCTCAAGCATGGCAACGAGGACCAGCAGGCCATCTGGCAGAACCTGAAACTACACTGGCAGGAGCACATGAACATGCTCAAGCAGTTGCAGCCGCCGAAGGAGATGGACTTCAAGGGGAGCGTGACGATTGACCCGTCGAAGTTCCCGCCGCAGGCTCAGAGCGAGATGTTTGAGGCGATGGGGCTTGAAGTTCCTCCGTATTCACTGCAACCCCAGGACGCAACGCACGAAATCACGACCGAAAAAGAGGGCGTGGACGCGAGCGGTACGCCGGTCAAACAGAAGGTTTCAGTGGTAGGAAAGCCGCTCAACTGAGCGACGGAAACGAGGAGACATGGCAGGCGAAGGTGTAATGGAAGTTGAGCAAGTAGAATTTGACGCAGGGAATCAAGTTGAGCAACAGGACGGCGCGGAGCACGTCGAAGGCGGCGAAGGCCAGCGCACAGAGCAGGACGATCCATACTCGTCCAAGGCCAGCCGCGAGTACTCGCAATGGCTGAAAAGCCTGCGCGACTCAGGCGACCCCCAGTCTGCCAAGTTTGCGCGCCTCGCCAAGGACAACCACGGCCAGATGTTCGCACTGCGCCAGCTTGAAAAGCAGGGTCTTGAGGGTGTGCGCGAGAAGTACGCGATCCTCGATTCCGTCATCCACTCGGACCCGGAGCGCGGCGAACTGCATGGCGCAGAGGCAATCGCGGCGTTGCAGGACAGCGTGCGCGAGATGGCCGAAGTGGATGAGCTGCTGGCCGCTGGCGATCCCAAGGCGCTCGAAGCGCTGGGCGAGGACTTCAACGAGGGGCTGGCAAAGCTTGCGCCGTCTATCCTTGACCGCGTGCGTGACTCCGACCCGGAAGCCTACGCGGCCGCCGTGCTCCCGCATTTCGTCCAGGCGCTGGCATCGAGCGAACTGGTATCGAACTTCAATGGGCTTGTGGATGTGCTGAACCAAGCGCCCCCGCAATGGCTCACCGCCGAGCAGAAAACTGCATGGGCGGCCGACCAGCAACAGAAAGTGATCGCGCTGGCCGGCAACATGGGCAAGTGGCTGAACGCGCAGGCAGCAAACGCAGCCAAGCTAGCCAAGCCGGGCGAAGGAGGCGACAAGACGGCAACGCGCCGGGCCACCGGCAAGGACTCGCTTTCTGATCGGGAAGCGCAGTTCAATCAGCGAGAGCAGGAGGCGCATTGGAATACGAACATCGCGCCCAAGCTCGACCAGCACGCGTCCACAAAGTTCTCTGAGCTGTTCCGGCCCTACGCCAAGCGGCTAAACCTTGACGCGCCGACCGCAAATGCGCTCAAGATGGAGTTTTCGAAGCGCGTCGCGCAGACAGCTGCGAAAGATCCGGCCTATACGAGCCAGATCAAGCGCTATCGCGGGATGCGCAATCCCGACCCATCGACCGTGCTCAACTTCACCAAGGTCAACTTCGACAAGCACGCGCGAACAGTGATGGAATCGCTAGTCAATGAGCGCTACAAGCCGTTTCTGACCGGACGGCCACGCGCAGCCGAACCGGCGTCTACCGCAGGCCGCGGTGCGCCGCCACCGGCAAAGGGCGTGCAGATCGTGACGCAGAAGCCAGCCAACATCGACTACAAGCGCACGACTATTGACATGATCCATGCGAGGACGTACTGGACCACGGACGGCAAGCGAGTGCAGGTGAGAGCATGATGCCAACCAGCGCATGGATTGTTTTGTGGGTGTTCATCATCGCGTTCGGAATTCTAGTAGCTGTTTTACTGTTATTTTTGGTCGTCATCTCTCTACTCCGGCAAGCTACCGCAATAGTCAGCCTATGGGACATATTGCGCAGTTACTGGAGAGAGCGAAAAACGGTCCGCGCTTGACAAGCTGAGGAATCAGCGGTTTAATCCAATTGAGCGCAATACCGGAGCGGATGACCTTAAAAAAGAGGAGTAATCTGCTCCGGGGCTCTAAAAAAGTGATTCCTGCCGGGAAGGCCGGTATATAAATCCCCGCGTAAGAGCGGCCCTTGAATCCACAGAATGAGACACATAGCAGGGCGAAAGCGCCTGACTTCATTTTGAGGGATTCTCCATGGCAGCCACAGAACTTGCAGTAGAAGCAATCGAACTCGAATCGTTTGTTGAGGAGATTCCTGACCTCCAAGCGCATTTCGACAAACTCCAGACGCGCCTTGAAAAGGGCGGAAAAAAGATTCAGTGCAGTTTCTCCACCAACCGCGGCGGCGTCCAGCGCGCTCCGTTCTGGGCCGGTACCCGCGTCCAGGGTGGCGCACCCATCCAGCAATTTGGCCTTGGCACCTCGGCTCCCATCGGAGGTGACAGTTCGTCCAGCCCCTACGTCCCCGCGTGGTCTCGCGGTTCGGGCTCGTCCTTCGTGTCCATGTGCGCCAGCCCCTTGCGCTTCGTCAACGTGTGCGAGCTTTCCAACCTTGCGAAGCAGGCGACGGACGGCAAAGAGCGCGGCCTGGTCAAGTTCTCCCGCGAGGAGATGGACAAGTCGCTCCTGGCATTCGACAACGGCGTCGAGGCGGTACTCAACCGCGACGGCTCTGGCACCATCGACCAGATCCCGACCACGGCGACCATCAACAACAATACCGGCGCCACCGGCCCGCAGAAGTCCAGCATTGTCGGCCTGAACACGGCTGCCAGTTTCGTGGACCAGCAGGTTGTGCAGGTGCTGAGCGGTATCGGCGGCACGAATCGCGGATCGTTCACCATCAGCTTTGTCGATCCCGTCACGCAGACCGTGTTCTCCGCTGGTGCGCTTCCCGCAGGCACCGCACTGGGCGACATTCTGGTGATTCAGGGCGCAACCGGCGCGGCTGGCTCCAGCGTGTACGGCAAGGACTACTGGATTCAGAATGGCAACGTCGGCACCAAGGGCGGCGTGGACATTTCGCAGTATCCTGGCCGTTTCAGCTCGCCCACCATCAACTTTGGCGGGTCCGGCACCATCGTCAACTCGACCGCGCAGCGTGTGCAGTCCATTCGGATGCGCGCCATGGGCGACGACTACGACAAGAACGAGAAGTGCTTCTGGTACGCCAATCCCGTGCAGGGCGTGGCGCTCAGCGGCAACTACTACAACCCCGGATACACCCGCATCGATGAGGGCGGCGACAAGGTGATCGATACCGCCAAGAAGTTCATGCAGGATACCTGGGCTGGCGATGAGATCGTGTGGTCCTCGACTGCCGAGCCGTCGCGCATGGACCGGATTGTGGCATCCGCGTTCACCTTCGGCGAGTTGTTCCCGACCCGTCTGCACGAATGGACGCCGGGCAACCCGATTGCCGCCGTGCCCGTCAATGACGGTACCGGAAGCACTTATTATGACAGCCAGATGTTCGCGTATGAAAGGGGGTTTAATCTGCTCTGTCCCGAGATGAAGCAGCAGTTCTTCCTCCAGGGCTTGCCGATCCCCGCAGACGCCTAACCTCTAACCGCGTGGCCGGCGCGTAATCCGGCCAACCGAGACATGAGACATGACCGACCAATTTCCACGCAAGCCGCTTCTTGACCGCATCATCGTGCGGGAGATTCCCATCGCTGAGTTTTACGAGCAGCCCCAGGGGATCGAGATTGACCTCGACAACTCGCACATCAAAGAGCGCAGTGACCGCGGCGTGGTTGTAGCCGTCGGCGATTGCGTCCCGATGGGCGCGGTGACACTTCCGATGCCCGTCGTGGTTGACGACGTGGTGTTTTTCGATGAATTTGCGCTGAGCGATCCGGTTTTCCTGAACCCAGCGCATAAGAACCGCAACGACCTGCCGAAATACTTCCAGATGCGCGTGTCCGACCTCAAGGGCATCGATGTAGCAAACCGTGCGCGGATGGTCGAGGAGTTTGAAGCGGCGCGCGCCAACACGGCCGCAGAGGCGCAGGCCAACGGGATGCACGTTGTGGGCTCGGTGCAGTAATGCGTGAATGCCCCGCATGGTTCCAGGATGAACTGACACGCATTGGCGGCGTGAATCAGTACTGTGAACCTGTCTTCCGCCTTGTCTGGTCAGAGAATGAGCAGACGACTATCGGCGGCCAGTGGGCGCAGAACGGATATGTCGGCTACAAGCGCGCTCCGCTGATTCCCGGCGAACCTTGCTGGACGCTGCTGGTTTGGGAGCCTGCCGAGGTCGCCGGGGGCAGCTACGAGACCTGGCAGCGCGATTTCCGCGACGAGGAGACAGGGCTTTTGGTATGCGGCGGCTTCCCGAAGTATGGCGCCTACCGCGTTCTGCAGAAGTTCATTCACCGCGAGATCGTGCAGCAGGCCAAAGAGCGGCACTTCATGGATGGCCCGCGTATCCGCACGGAAGTCGTCCAGACACAGAAGCTGCGCACATACCGAATGGAGCCATGCGGTTTCATGCTGGACGTGATGCTGCCCATGCTGATGGCGTGGCGGCGGCTCTCAAATGCGGCTAAGATAGCTGCGCTCCGGCAACAGGAGCAGATGCGCAAGGACGAATACACGAGGTCGCTCAAGAACTTGCGCGAAGATGTAAAACTGAGCCGCACGATGCGCGGTTCGCAACTGGTGCAGCGCCGGGCCGAGGTAATCGAGCGCGGAATGCGGCAGGCAATGGCGGCAGCGGCACAGTGGGGGCTTGGAATGGCCCTCACGGAATAGAGGAGACATGGGATCAGTAGCAGGAATTTCGACAGTCGGATTCGAGGATAAGCGCACCCAGGGCGCAATGAAGGGCGCGAATCCCGAGAACTTCAACGTCATCATCACCGGGCACATGATGCGCGAGCCCCGGCGCATGATCTACATCCACACCGTCGCCAAGCGCTCGACGCCGTTCCTGACGCGCACGCTGTTTCCCAAGCTGAAACTGGTTGCCTGCGAGGCCGGAGAGCGGTACGTGAGTTGCGCAGCCTTTGGCGACCCGATTCCCCAAGCCAGCCCCGACCAGGAGCGCGGCGGAACGCGCATTGACGAGCACGACGGATGGCGGGCAGCAATCGACCTGCTGAATCCGGCGAACCTGACCTATAACCCGTTCTCTGGCGATGCGAACCCGGATTTCTTCGCCAACCGCAATGGGCAGAATCTGATTGCGGAGGGTTTCTGGCCTTCGCTGCATGAAGTACCGCCCGAGGAAGAGATTCGCGCGGCCGAGCAGCGCAGAGACAAGCATTACCGCTATCTGACCCGCGAGGCAACACGCCTGGCGGCCATCTCGACCAAGGATCTGAACGAGTTCCTGCAATCCTATCCGGACACGCACATTGCAATGGACGCGCTCGGGATGCAGGCCCCCTGGCACACGCTGAGCATCGTCACGGCAAGTTGCCCGAACTGCGGCGATCCGGTCAAGCAGGGAATCGCGTTCCACCAGTCCAGCGCGGGAATCTTGTGCATAATCGACCCAGCGCGGGCGCTCAAGGCTGGCGCGATCAACNNCCGGTACACCGCGGGCCGGGGCGCAGGGCTTAACAGGCTTCAGGGGAGCAAGGCTGCGAACAGATTGCGCCATGTCTCCGCGATTGACTTTGCAGCCTCCCCTGATGAAAGGCAATAAGCGGAGGAAGCTGGTACTGCCTACGCTCAAGCGGCGAAAAGGATTCATAAAGAATTCGCATCTATTCGCGGAAGGGTTGGTGTGCTATTCAAAATGTAATCGGAGGAAACTGCCGTTATCCCAACCTCCAGGGCATCACTGACCGTTTTCGCAGCCGCATCAACGACACTGCGAACAACACGACGGGCGCGGGCACCGGAACGGGAAACGAGGCGGGCCTCATCATGTCCAACTCGAACCCTGATCTGCTGGACTTCTTGGATTCGGCGATTACCGAGACATACTCCGACCTGCGNNGCGCTGGCACAGCAAGATCCTGCGGTTCAGGTGGCGCTCGGCTACCAGGGTTACTTCGACGGCTTTCAGTGGCATCCTGAATGGACACTGCCCATCGGCGTATCGAAGATGCTGGCCATGTGGGAGCGCGTATCGGGAGGGAGCTGGGATTTTACGCCGATGCAACCGGCCCCGTTTGGCCTGCCTGGCGGCTTGCAGGGTGTTCGCATGGGCCAATGGGAGATGCGCGAGGGCATGATTTGGATGCGCGGCGCCATGCAGGCGACTGACCTGCGCTTGCGGGCACGCATCAGCTACCCGGTACCATTGAGCCCGGTAAATCTGAACTTCTCGACGGCCTATGTGCCGCTGCTCGACTCGAAAAACGCTATCGTCTCGAAGATTCTCATCCAGTACGCGGTGAGGTTTGCGCCGGAGCGCTACCAGATGTGCATCGCGGAAGAAGCGCGCATGATGGCGAAACTAAGGCTTGAAGTCGTACGCCAGATGCAGGCGCAGGAGAATGCGCGGGCTGCGTTCGGCGAAGAGGCCACCGCAGACTTTGGTATCGCTTGGGGTTGGTTGTAAAAGCGGGCGCATTTTATTCCGCTTTCTATTCCACTGGCGCGAGGAGCGCCCATAACCGCAACGCAGCGCTGAGGAGGCGCGCACAACATGGCAAATGCAACCGCAACATTGACCGTCAATCCCTGGCCGAAAGGTTTGGACCAAACGCAACTCCGCGCGATTGTCTACGGGATATGCGCCCTCCTGACTGGTGGAACCTACACCACCAACGGAATTCCTATCAACTGGGGAGCGATGCAGGACGGGAACTTCAACAACCTCCCTCCGTTTCAGGGAAACTGGGGTCCGCTTCAGACGCAACCACAGGACGCATGGTTCTACTCTGCGCTTGATGGCGCTTACCAGTACAACTTCGACAAAACCCACAACACATTGAGAATCAACAGCGGCGGGACGGAACTCGCAAATGGAGCGGCAATCACAGCCGATGCCATAAACTTCTGTGCGGAATTCCTCAAAAACGCATTCTAAGGGGCGAAGATGCACGGAACTTCACCACTTCCACCTGTTGTGCTCTCGGGGTACGGAGGCTTGGTCACATTGGCCAAGCCGGACTCCGTACCCGAGGGCGCCTCGCCGCGTACCTATGACGGCGATTACGAGGTTGGCGGCTGGAAGACGCGCGCCGGGCTCACAAACCGCTATGCGTTCGCGGAAGGGGTTTCGCTAGGGCCTGATCCGGGTGGTGCGGCAGTTGATACCCCGCTG
>PLPA01000056.1 GCA_003159355.1 Acidobacteriaceae bacterium
CTCGACCCGCGCTTTCTCTTTTCGTTTTCCGGCATCAAGACAGCCGTGCTGCGCTACGTGGAGCTGCATGAGCTGCGGGGTGAGGCGCTGGCACGAGCGGCGCGGCTCTTCACGCCCAACGCAACGGCGCGCCCGCCCAAAACCAAGGAGGAAGCGCTGGCGCTCTGTCCGCAGCAGGTGCTGGACCTCGCCGCCAGCTTCCAGTGCGCGGTGGTCGGCGACTTGATGAAGAAGACCTTCGCGGCTGCCGAATCGCTGGGCGCGCGGCGCATTCTGATCACCGGCGGAGTAGCCTCCAACCGCGAACTGCGCGCCCGCTTCAGCGCCGAAGCCGCCCACCGCGGCCTGCGCGTGGCCTTTCCCACGCTGGCTCTCTCCACCGACAACGCCGCGATGATCGCCGCCGCCGCCTGGCCGCGCTTTCAATCCAGTGAATTCGCCGACAGCTCGCTCTCCGGCGATCCTTCGCTGGCGCTGGGGCGGTGACGACGCGGGCATCTACACAGTCACGGCATTCTCTTCCCCGCAAATGCCGCGACAGGCTACACTAGCACCAGCAACCCCGGCAACAGCATACGACTGGCCGGGCACATGCGCAAGAGCGCGAGGCCGTGGCTATGATCTCTGAACTCAAAATCCGCAACTTCAAAAGTCTGGAGAGCGTCGATCTCAAGCTGGGCCACTTCAATCTGCTCGTCGGCGCCAACGCCAGCGGTAAATCCAACTTTCTCGATGCGTTGCGCTTTCTGCAAGGGGTCGGTAATGGCTTCACTCTCAATGAAATCTTGGACGGCAAACCACCTTCTTCAACGAACGCGAAATGGGATGGAATTCGGGGCGGGTCGAAGTTTGTGAGTTTTCGCAAGCAAGACGGTACTCAATCGGAGTCCAATCAGATTCATGTCACATTCGATGACATTGGAATTACCTACTACGGATTGGACAAACTTACCTACGGCCTTACTTGGGCTGTAAAGGATGGAGTGATTTCCATATCGAGCGAAATCTTGAAATCTGATTCCGGAAACATTCTTATGGATGAGATGACTCCCTACTTAGTGCCACTTCCAGACGAAGAATTTGACGTTTCATCAAATTTAGATGTTTCCTTTGATTCACCATTACGGGTTGTCAGCATTTATGACGCATGGCCAAGAGTTACATTCTGGAGTCATTCAGAGTATCCATCTGAAATGGTTGCTAGGTGTGCAAGATTTGTTTCATCCGAATTGGCTGATATGCAATTATTAGATCTGCTCCCGGCAATGTTGAGGGATTACTCTTCAAAGGTTGCAAGGCTCGGAGAACTCGGCGAAGGCTTTGCTGCACTTATCCATCATATTGAGACCAACGGAAGTAAGCCCGCACTCCTTGAATGGCTCAAAGAACTTCGCCCGGACGAAGTATCTGATCTCTTTGCAATCCCAGGCGCAGTCAATGACTATATGGCAGCCATCAAAGAGGGCAACACCGTATTTCCTGCTCCAACAATCTCAGAAGGCACACTCCGCTTTATCGCCCTGGCTGCCGCCTTTTTCCAGCCCTCAATGCCTAAGGTTCTTGTCATCGAGGAGATCGAAAAAGGCCTGCACCCCAGCCGTCTGCGCCTCCTGCTCGAACTCATGCGCTCGCAATCCAAGAGGACAGGGACACAGGTTTTTGCCACCACTCACTCGCCTACTTTACTGGCCTGGCTCACCGAAGAAGACCGCAAAACCACCTTCGTTTGCACCCGCGACGCCGATTCCGGAGCCACGAAGATGCGCTCTCTTGCCGAGATTCCCCGCTTTGAGGAATTGATCGAAGAGGGCAGCCACATCGACGAATTGTTTGCGGAGGGATGGCTGGAGTCCGCGCCCCAATGAGTTGGAATGTACTAGTTGTCCCCGAAGACCCGACCTACAACGGCTACATTCTGAGGCCGCTGTGCAAGCGTCTCCTGCGGGAGGCAGGAAGGCCCAACGCCAACATTGTCGTCCTGGCTGAACCCAAAGTGCACGGCTATGCGCACGCCAAGAAGCTGCTCATCGACCGTATTCCGCGTGACTGGTGGCATTTCGAGCTGATTCTTTTTATCCCCGACGCTGACGGCTTGGTGGAAAACCGCAACAACGAGTTCAAGCACCTCGAAGGTCTTGCAATAAATCGGTCCCGGCCCGTGAAGCTTATCTGCTGCGCGGCAGAGCAGGAACTTGAGACCTGGCTGCTTTCCGGTCATCCTGAAAAGTTGAAAAGCCTGGGCTGGCGCTGGCCGGAAATTCGCGCCGAAATCTCCGTCAAGGAGAGATTCTTCCAGCCATTTCTAGCGCGGTACGGCGATCCCGCAAGCCCCAGTGAAGGGCGTGAGCGCCTGATGCAGGAAGCTCTCGCAAACTATGCCGGAATCAAGCAGCGTTGCCCGGAGTTGCAGGAACTCGAAGATCGCGTCCGGGCGCACATCGCCAACCTTTCATAATCAACAGAGCCGATGCAGCGCGCTTGGCCTGCGTTTCAGGTGGAAATTCAAAGCCTTGAGCGCAGCGGAAATGCACCCTGCTCACTACCGGAATCGCCTCTTGCAGAGGCCAATCTCACCATTCTCCGTCCCGCTTTCCGGGACCGGGCAGAGTAAAAAGTACCCAAATCCGGCATTTTCGCTTATGCTGTTAACAATCCTTTCTTGCTGCGGCAAGCCACTCAAACGAGATTCACACACACATGAATCCAGTCGCTTTGGCGGTTGACGATCTTCGGGAGCAGTATACGCGGGAGATGGCGCTCGTGCGCCAGACCTGCGAGCGCACCGGAGACGGCACCGCCGCCATCCGCCGCCGCTCCGCCGTGGTGGACCGTATCCTCATTGAAATGTGGCGTCAGGCCTTCGCGGGGCAGCCTCCGCAGAACATGGCTTTACTGGCTCTCGGCGGCTACGGGCGCAAGGACCTCTTCCCCTACTCCGACATCGACGTCCTCTTCGCCTTTGCCGACGAGAAGACCGAAGTCCACTCCAAGGACGCCGTCCGCTCCATCATCCAGGGCATGTGGGACATCGGCCTGCGCGCCAGCCCCTGTTCACGCACTGTCAAGGAGGCTGGCCGCTTCGACCCCGACAACCTCGAATTCACGCTGGCCACGCTCGACCGCCGCTTCCTCGCCGGCCACTTCCCGCTCTACCAGCAGCTTCATCAGACCGTGCTGCCCGGCCTGGTGCTGAGCGAGTGGGGCACCATCACGCAAAAGCTCGGCGAAATCGCCCGCGCCCGCCACGCCAAATTCGGCAACACCATCTTCCACCTGGAACCCAACCTCAAGGACTGTCCCGGCGGCCTGCGCGACTTCAGCCTGGCCGTCTGGTTCGCTCTACTCTTTCACCTCAAGGAGACCAAGGAGTGGCCCCGCCACCGCGGCGGCGTCTTCCAGAGCGCGCGCGGCGACGCCGAGGCCGCCTTCGACTTCCTCGCCGCCGCCCGATGTTTCCTGCACTTCCGCCACGGCCGCGACGACAATACCCTCGACTGGCAATCCCAGGACGAAGCCGCCGCCAACTCGATCGGCCTGGAGACCCGCGGCACCGCCGATCCCGCGTATTGGATGCGCACCTACTATCGCCACGCCCGCGTCATTTATCGCCGCGCCGTGCTACTGATGGAGCATCTGCCCGCCCCGGTCAGCTTTTACAAGCAATTCCGCCGCCGCCGCACGCCCATCGCCGGAACCGACTTCCTTCTCGACCAGGGGCGCATCGACATCGTGCCCGGCGCGCAGTTCAGTGACACCGGCGCCATCCTGCGCATCTTCTCTCTAATGGCCACGAACGGCTACATGCTCTCCCAGGCCGCCGAGGACCGCATCACCGACGCGCTGCCCGCCCTGGCCATCCACATCCCCGAAGGCCCTTACCTGTGGAACGCGCTGCGCGAAGTGCTGCTCGGACCCTATGCCGCTCATGCGCTGCGCACCATGCACGCCCTCGGCATTCTGGAAATGCTCATTCCGGAGTTCCACGGCATTGACGCCCTGGTGATTCGGGATTCCTATCACCGCTACACCGTCGATGAGCACACCTTCCTCACCATCGACAACGTCCACGGCCTGCGCCAGCCCGCCAACGAATACGAGCAGCGCCTCGCCCAACTCCTTCCGGAGATCGACCGCCTCGACCTCTTCCTGCTCACCCTGCTCCTGCACGACACCGGCAAGGCCCGCCGCAACGAGGATCACGTCGCCCCCAGCATCGAGCTCGCCGACGCCCTGCTCGCCCGCCTGGAGTTCGACGGCGAAGAGCGCGAGGCCGTCATTCAGCTCATCCGCCTCCATCTGGAAATGTCCAACTCCCTACGCCGCGACATCTTCGATCTGGAAAACGTGCGCGGCTTCGCCGAAAAGGTCGGCAGCCCCCAGGTTCTTAAAATGCTCACGCTGATGACCTTCGCCGATATCAAGGCCGTCAATCCCGACGCTCTCACCCCCTGGAAGGCCGAGAATCTCTGGCAGCTCTACATGGCCACCGCCAACTTCATGGACCGCTCGGTCGACGAGGTCCGTTACCACGCCGCCATCGATCCCACGCTGCTCAACCGCCTGCGCTCCATGGTTCCCGCCGCGCAGCACGAGGCCCTCCAGCTCTTCCTCGAAGGCCTGCCGCAGCGCTATCTGCAAACCCGCCTCCCTGAGCAGATCCGCAACCACTTCCAAATGGCCGCCCGCCTCGACGAGGACGCCGTCCAGCTCGACCTGCGCCCCCATCGCCAGCTCTACGACCTCACCGTCATCACCCGCGACCGCACCCGCCTCTTCGCCGACGTCGCCGGCGCCCTCGCCGCCTGGGGTATGAACATCGTCAAGGCCGGCGCATTCTCCAACGACGCCGGAGTGATCGTCGATAGCTTCCACTTCACCGACGCCTTCCGCACCCTCGAACTCAACCCCAGCGAGAAGGACCGCTTCCTCGCCTATCTGCACGATGTGGTCTCGCTCAAGGTGCCCGTCGAGCAGATGCTCGAAGCCCGCCGCCACCTGAACAATCCGGCCAACCTCAAGGTCGAAGTCCCCACCCGCCTGGAGTTCGACTCCGAATCCTCCACGCACTCGACCATCCTGCAAGTCGTAGCCCAGGACCTACCCGGCCTGCTGCGCCAGATCGCACTAACTCTGAGCACCCATCAATGTAACATCAAAGTAGCTTTAATCGACACCGAAGGCGAGACCGCCATCGACGTATTCTATCTAACTAGCCAGTCCGCCAAACTAACTCCAGAAGCCCAGCAAACCCTCGACAAAGACCTCACCGCCGCCATTGACTCGATGCGCAGCCTCGCCAGCAACTAAAAAGCTTGTCATCCTGTGCGGAGCGCAGCGGAGTCGAAGGACCTGCGGTTGCTTTTCGTCGCTTTGAAAGGGCGCGGTTTTAACCGCGCCGCAACCCCATCTACCTGTTTTTAGAAATTAGCCCACGCGGCGAAGCCGCGCTCAAGCCTGCTCGATCCCCAACCCAGCCAACTCCCCCACCAGCCGGACGGTCTCGACGGAAACCGTAACCACCTGCCCCACCAGCCGCACAATATACTCCGGATCATCCTCCCGGTTCGGATCGTTCACAATCCCCGACCGCTTATCCGTCGAAACCCGGTACTGGTTCACCACCCACTCCAGCGCGCTCCGATTCCCCAGCCGGTACTCATACGCCTCCGCCGGAATCCCGCTCAACGTCAAAAACTCGTTATACCGCAACTGCGATTTATCCTT
>PLPA01000297.1 GCA_003159355.1 Acidobacteriaceae bacterium
GCAAAATCGCCGGTGCACTCGCCGACGGCCACCTGCCGCCGAGGTAGGCTCCGTGAGTACACAGGGCTGTTGGCGCCAGATGACTTTCTCAGTAGCCATGTTCAGCGAGATCCGACAGCCTCCCAGGTCCGAGAATCCGGACCTGGGGCACCCATATCTTCGTGTGTGGACATAGGCCACCCGCCACTGGTTATGGGCTTGTTGAGGCGGGAAACTGGATTGTGATGGGAGCTACAGCCTCGGCTCCAGTTGACAGTGCGGCGGTCACTTCATCCTGCACGGTCGTGACCGGATTGGCGGTTCCATTCGGATTCTCTGATGGCGCCGTATACCCGCCCGTGGTTGTGATGGTCCCATAGTTTGCAGTCCACGTCACGTCGCCGGATGTAGCGGACTCCGTTGATAGTTGCATGAACTCACCGGGTGCAACGGTGGTCTTGGGCATCAGCACGTAGATACTCGCGTCTGGCTCGAAGATTTCCGCCGTGTTGCTCACGACACCGTAATCGTCAGCGCCCCCCACTATAAATACGCGGCCTGTGGTGAGAGGCGTGATGCCGTAGTTTACACGCTTTTCGACCATATTCCCTGTAACACCGGAAATGTGTGTGGTTTCGTCGAATACAAATTGCGTGTCAATCGCGTACCCATTAGGGTCAGTTCCGCCCGCCTGGAGGCTCTTGCCATTCTGGAGCATGATAGGTGTAAAAACGGATTTCGGCAGTGGCATATCGCCAATCTTACTGGCATTTGCCGCAGAATCGATGCGTTCGATACTGGAAATTCTCTCAGCGTCACCGCTCGTAGGGTCGGCCCAGTAGGCTCCGCCATAGACCTCGACCGAGTTATCAGGGAAAGGAAGGATTCCCGCTAATTGGCGAGCCTGAAGCAACTGTCCCACAGTTGAAAGGCTTTCTGTTTCGGGGTCAAACCACAATATGTCTGCCGTCGACAAATAGTCCATTGGCCCTGCCAAGGGGTCTCCGATCTGGCCACCGACGACCCATACTTTGCCATCCAGAGTTTGCGTCACATTGCTATAAATTGGCCAGGAACTGGCATTCCACTGGAGAGCAAGCGTCTGCCAGGCATTCGTGTCCAACACCATGAGGCCGGCTTGGTCGGAGTAGATGAAGACGCGATTGCCGGAAAGAGGGAAACACTGCGGAGGGGTCGCGCCGGTGCTATCGGGCAGCGGGCCGCTCAGAACCTGAGCGCTGAATGTATTCGTGGTCGGATCGAAAACGTCTACAGTGGGCGGCAGATCCCAGTTCGGTACGGGCCCGACCCAAGACATTGCCCATCCCCCAATCAGGAGAACCCGGTTGTCGGGCAACGTCACCGCGCAATGATTCATCCGTCCCCACGACATTGTGGAGTCCAATAGGCTAAACATTTCGGTCGAAGGATCAAACACTTCTGCAGTGTAGGTTCCTATGGCGTCGACGGAGCCGCCTGCCACCAGGACTCGACCGTCTGCAAGCAACGTGGCCGTTTCAGAAGAGCGAGCATAGGTCATGCTGGAGGTTGGGGCGCTTGTGTCGTCGCGGCGGATCGTGGAAAGCGAATGCGTTGCCGTGACCGACTCCAAGGCGCGAAAGTGCCCGTTAGATGCGGTTGGTGTTGGTGTTGGGGTTGGTGTCGGTGTACTGCTGTTGCCACCGCAGCCGGTCGCTAATAGGAGTACGAAGAACAATGCCAACAGATTGAGCGATTTCTTTGGGAACCTAGTTTGGGCGATCTTCCTGGTCTGGTTGGTGGACGTTGTACAGAGGATGGAAAAACGCCTTTTCTGATCGGCAACCTGGATGTTCATGATGCCTCACTTCCCTGATTGGGTCGTGGAGTTGAAGCTTGGTGGCGGGTGGCCTTGGTCCCATGAGTATCATAACTCAAATCGGGGTGCCCCAGGTCCGGAGTTCCGAGCCTGGGAGGCTGCGGAAAAGCCCTGTTTTCAAACGAATTCGACAAAAAGCATACCGCAGGGGCTAAAGCCTTGTTGATTCTATGAGCTTTATCGGCACGACTAAACAGGCTGCGGAAAAAACCCCGATTCCAGCCCGGTTTCGTCCCCTGAGCCGTTTTTCGCTCTTTCCGGCCAGTTTTTGCCGCTGTTTCCTTCTTTCGTTTTGCCCCTGGAGGCCGTTTTACCGGCCTCCAGACACACCTCGGCCCTAATGGGCCAGCGATTCAATCGGAATCAACCCCCGCATGCGCACCAGGTTATGCGCCACGATGGTCAACCGATAAAACCAATCCACCCGATCCAGGCCGCGCAGCTTCACCTGGCGCAACCCCCGGTCCAGCTTCGACCAGCCGAAAACCCGCTCGATCAGCTTTCGTTTGCGCTGGCTGATCGAGCGGCGCGCATCGCTGCGCTCGGCCTCCGTCAAGCTGTTCTTGCCCATATTGCTGCCCCCTTGCGCGTACTCGCTGACGTGCGGCGCCACTTCCCGATCCCGCAAGGCCTCGATAAACTTCTCTTCCTGATACAACGTGTCGGCGCCGAGCGTGATCTCCAGTTCCAGATCGCGTTCTTGCTTCGGCGCAACCGTGCGGTCCAGCATCGCCAGCGCCGAGGTGCGCTCGGCCGCATTGCCCGCCTCGCTGGCTTCGGCGGCAACCGCCAGCCCGTTACGGTTTTCCATCAACGTGTGCCCCATAGAGGCGGGCACCGACTTGTCGCTCTTGGACTTTTTGTACAGCCGCGCCTCAGCATCGGTGGTCGATTCCACCTTGTCGCGCAACAGCAGCGCGCCTTTGCTGCCCGAACCGGAGCCGGGCGCGGGTGGATCGCTCTTCTCCTTAAAACTGCGCGCCGCCGCCCATGCCTGAATCAGCGTGCCATCCACCGTGAAATGTTCCTCACTCAACAACGCGTGCGCGCGCGCCTCGACCAGCACGGATTCCAATAACTTCTGACTTACCGCGCCTGCGATCAGACGTTCGCGGTTCTTGGTGAACACCGT
>PLPA01000026.1 GCA_003159355.1 Acidobacteriaceae bacterium
GCGATCAGCGTGGCCAGCTTGATGCTGTGCTTTTCGACCGACAGCGACTTGGAGACGGTGACCTTATTTTCTTCCTTCAACTGCTGTTGCAGGCGGCGCATGGTAACCGTCTTTCCGCAGCCGACGACGCCGCAGACAGCAATGAGTCGGCCTTCCAGAATCGCGCTCTTGATGTCTTTGAGGAGCTGCTTGTGCTGGCTTGTTTCAAAGTATCCGGCATGACTCAAGGGCTGCGTCAATCCGTAGTGTTGCATCACCTCAACCCGCATATGCTTCTCCTTGCCTGCTGTCAGGCTTTTTGTCACGGAAATAGCCGCGCACCCGTGCCAACACAATACTGCGCGTCAAGGTCTCGGCCAACACCTGGTCAATGAAAGTCCGGTCTTCCATCGGGAGCTTGGCCAGCGGCGTTGCCAGGTCGTCGGCGATAGCCAGCTTGGCGGCGATGGCGTTGGGGAACTGATATTCGAGCGGCTGCGCATCGAAAGGCTGCTTGGGCACATCGATGGGCACAGACGACGGCATGAGGTGCAACTGATTGCCGGCCAGCGCGGCAATTGGTAGTCCAAGCAGGTCAGCCAATGTGCGAATGCGGTCGGTCCGCTCATCCGCCTTGCCGCGCTTGAAGGCACGATAGCGGTGCAGGGGAATAGGCCCAGAGACGGGATAGTATGGCCCGCTGCGTTCGCCTTCGAATTCGACGAAAAGTTGCTCATCGAATAGACCCCAGAGCAAGACCACGGTTTCTCCGGCCATGTCTGGCTCCACTTCATACGCGGTGCCATCAATGGTGAGCCGCGCATCGCCGCCCACCTTGCGCCGTTCCGGCTCCCGCGCAAAACGGCAGAACTGCTCCCATGCGCACATTTCGCGGATGCCATCTGGCGGCAAGTTCGCCAACCAATCCTCCATGCGGGAATGCGGTTCGGAACGGTGCGGGCGCTGGTTGTAGTCGTGGATCAGATAACGATGCAGCCACTCGTTGGCTTGTGGCTCGGTCTCCGGCTTGTGGAAGTGATAGAGCGTTTCGTAGGCTTCCTTGACGCTGCGGAAGGCACGTTCGACTTTTCCCTTGGATCGCGCGGTGGTTCGATTTCCATCCTTGCCTGCGGGAATGTGTGTCTTCCACTCGATGTCGAGGGCCAGCATCACATTTTGAAATACCCTGCTCTTGGCTACCGGCCCGTTGTCCAGATAGATCATCTTGGGTCGGCCCTGGAAGGGAAACGCCGTATCCTTCTTGGGTGCCATGGCGTTGAACAAGAAGCGCAACGCGGACTCCGCATCTTCGCCGTAGACGCAGCGGTACTCCTGGTAGTTCACGCCGCTGCGATCATCGACCACACTGAACAGCATCAGTGTTGGCTGGCCTTTGGCCGGGTCTACCCATGTTGGCGATTCGATGTACTTGAGATCAGATGGCGACATATCGAATTGCCAGCAATCGTTGCTGAGTTCGGCCTGGAAGCGAACCGCCGGAGGTTCGCGGCGCAATCTCCCCTGGTCTAGGTGAAACTGGCGCAGGTAGACATCCACGGTTGACTTCGAGAGCAGGCCTTTCGGTGCCCTGATCAGGCCTTGCGGTGTTTCGAGGCCGAACTCTTCCATGAGATCAATGGCGCGCTGGGTAGACAAGTGACGACCGTTTTTGTTGGTCGTGCGCAGCTTCAATGCTGCGATCCACTCGCAGTATCGTTCCAATTCCGACTTGGGCAAGATACGTGGCTTGCCATGATCAGCCCGATGTACTGAACGTGGCTTGAGAAATCGCTGCATGGCGCGGTAGACGCTCGTGGACGAGATGCCATACAACTCTGCGATGGCCGCAATCTGCTTCGCGCGTTCAGGACTTTTTCTAGGCAGGCGGTCGAGCCGCTGCCGCAGTTGCAGCAGCGAGTCGGGCGGAATCTCCTTATACCGGCCGGAGGGCATTCCGCTCAGCTTCGTTCAGGTAGTTGTAGAGCGTGGAGCGTCCAACGCCCATCATGCGGCAGATTTCTTCAACCGTGTGCTGACGCTCGTGATAGAGCCGCAAGGCCATCTTTTGCTTGGCTGGATCAAGGCGCTTCTTGCGCCCACCATGGCGGCCACGCGCTCGCGCCGCCGTCAATCCCGCCTGGGTGCGCTCACGGATGAGGTTGCGCTCGAACTCCGCCAGCGCCCCGAACAGATGGAAGACAAGGCGACCGCCACTGGACGTGGTGTCGATCTTCTCTTGCAGGCTGCGCAAACCAACGCCGACCGCTTCCAGACGCTCGACCAAGGCAATCAAATCCTTGAGGGACCGACCCAGCCGGTCCATCCGCCAGATAACTACGGTGTCGCCTGCGCGCAAAATCTCCATCAGGGCAACAAGGCCAATGCGCTCGGCCTTAGCTCCACTTGCGGTGTCTTCAAACACACGTTCGCAACCGGCTTGCTGCAACGCATCCCGTTGCAGGTCCAGGTTCTGGTCGTCGGTTGAAACGCGGGCATAGCCAATTTGCATGATTCGTCCAACTTATGCGTTGAAAACCAGTATAGACGGACATTGAAAAATGGAAAGTAATTTAGGACGAATTTTATGCGGTTTTTGGGAGCAAAACCACCTACCAGAGGAAAGTCCAACAAACCACCGTTTGATGGACGCGCTGGTTGCAGTTAATTCTGTCCTGGCGCGATGGAATGCTGTCCTGGCGGATGGAATGCAGGCTCAGTTGCAGATAATCCTGTCCTGACGACTGGATAGATGCAGTTAATTCTGGCCTGAAATCGTGCTGAATGCTGTCCTGACACTTTTCAAATGCAATCCGCTACACATAACCCATAGTCCGGTGGCAGAATGGTTTCAGACGTATTTTGGGTAGTCGGGGGCAGGCAGCATCGCTCCGGGTTCGTCCTAGGGCCTTTCTGTTCGATCTCGCACGACTCTACACTCTGGCACAAAGGCTGGACCGATCCCACCATCCCCAGCAAGAGGGAGTACGCCCAAACCCCAGAAAATTCCGCCGGTTGGGACTTAGAACCCCTAATCAGAACCGTGTTGGTTCAAGCAGAAAGGCCCCAAAGAGGCGCTAAGAGTCCTCGGGCTGCCCCCCCCCCCCCGAAAGGCTTCGGGGTCATCCAGAAGGCGAAACAAGGAGAAAATGGGCTTTGAAGGCCACATACTCTGTGATGTTGTGAGTCTGACGGTAGGCTTAAAATTACGGTCTTCGGCGACATCGTGACGTTCTAAATGAGATTCAAAACGGGGTCCACCGCTGTACAAAGTGCATTTTTCTTTTGGAACCGCTCCGCAAATAGGACACTCGAAATCCAGCGAAGGGTCATTCTGATTCGCCATTTTAGCCTCATTTTTTTAGTTTTATACCGAAAATTCATGCGAAATTATGGTCAATTTTGACCAGTTTGAGGTTAATCGGGTGGCGCGAGGTCAGAAGCGAAATGAAACGCCGGATTCAAAACCCGTGGGCCGGTGGCAAAACAGTCTCAGGCATATTTTGGATACCCTGGGGCAAG
>PLPA01000281.1 GCA_003159355.1 Acidobacteriaceae bacterium
CTGCTCATGGCTCTCTCCAACAAGTTCTCCGCGCTGGTGCTCACCACCGGCAACAAATCGGAGATGGCCGTGGGCTACTGCACCCTCTACGGCGACATGGTCGGCGCGCTGGCCGTCATCGGCGACCTGGTCAAGACCCGCGTCTACGCCGTCTGCCGCTGGATCAACCGGGGCAGGGAAGTCATTCCCCGCTCAATCCTGGAAAAGCCGCCCTCCGCCGAGTTGCGTCCGGACCAGAAGGATACCGACTCGTTGCCCCCCTATGAGGTTCTCGACCCCATCCTCGAAGCCTACGTCGAGCGCTATGAAACCCCCGAGCGGATCGCCGGCGTAAACCAGTTTCCCCTGGAGCTCGTCCAACAGGTGGTGCGTCTGGTCGAGCGCAGTGAGTACAAACGCCAGCAGGCAGCGCCGGTGCTCAAGGTGACCTCCAAATCCTTTGGCATGGGCCGCAGATTTCCCATTGCCGTCAAAGTTCAGGTATAAACTCGATCTTCCGGTATAAGCTAGAAGTCGGGAGCCTTCCCACAGTTCAGCTTTTCCAACATTGAAGGAGAAACAGCTTGATCCGTCCGTCCATTCGTATTGCCAGTGCTCTGGCTCTGGTTGCTTTGTCCCTGCCTCTCTTCCAGGCCTCCGCCCAGCAGGATGTGCCCGCGGCGCCTGTAGCGGCCCCGTCCTCGCCTGCTCCCGCCGCGGCGCCCACGTTTCCCAAGCCCGATCCCGCGAATTTCACCGCGGCGTCTCCTACCAGGGAGGTCGTCAATGCCTTTGTCCAGACCAGTTGGGGTTACGATGACAGCCGCGTCTGGGAGGTTTGGTCAATCAAGAATACCCCGGCGGAGGGCGTCAGCAGGGTGACAGTCCTGGTTGGCGATAAGAGTGGCAAGCAAAAGCCCGCTGTGGTTGAGTTTTATGTTCTTCCCGACGGCAAGCACATTCTTGCCCAGAACGATATTCTGCCTTTCGGCGAGCATCCCTACGCGGAATTCCGCGCGCTGGCGCAGAAGCGCGCCGATGGCCCTTATCGCGGCTCGGCCATGAAGGACCTGGAGATTGTTGAGTTTGCCGACTTCCAGTGCCCCCACTGCAAGGATGCGCAGGCCAATATGGATAAATTGGCGGTAGATTTTCCCAAGGCCCGCATCATCTTTCAGACCTTTCCGCTGGTGAGCATCCATCCCCAGTCCGCGCGCTCGGCTGCTTATGGCGTCTGCGTGACCAAACTGGGCGGCAGCGACGCTTTCTTTACATTCGCCTCGGCTGTCTTTGATGGTCAGGAGGGATTGGCGACCGAGGATGGCGCCACGCTGACCTTGAATAGCGCCGTGACCAAGGCCGGCCTCGACCCGGCCAAGATTGCCGAGTGCGCCGCGACCCCATCGACCGTTGCCGCGGTGAATGCTTTGGTGAAGCTGGCAGCGGATTTGAACATCAGCCAGACTCCCACGCTGCTGATCAACGGCCGCCAAGTTCTGGCCAACGCTCCTTATGACACCCTCAAGCAGATCATCCTGTATCAGGCCAAGCTGGACGGTGTTGCAGCTCAGTAAGCTGGCATTGACCTGAGTCAAGGCATGAATTGAAACCCCATCGCCAGTGCGATTCCGTTCCAAGGGATTGCACCGGCGATGGGGATTGGCATTGTGCGGTAAGCAAGCGATGTGCCAGCAATATGAATAGAGGTAATGTCTGATAACGTATATTCTGTATACTGAAAGCCGAGATAAAACCGGCACTCTGCCTTTCTGGTGTATATTCTGCCTTCAATCCGGCAAATGCTTCAATAATCAGGAGTTCCCTGCCACGTTGCCTTGCTGAGCGGCGTGTTCCGCCAGTTCGGTCTCAATGAAGCCGCTGATCATCGCCCGGTAAACCTGCTCGATGACGGATGGGTTTGCGTCCAACTCCTCGGCCAGAGCCTTCACCTTTGCTATGACCTGTTCCACTCGCTGAGGCGCCTTCACATCGTCTGTGGTCTTCTTGAACTTCGCGGCCTGCTTGACGTAACAACCGCGCTCGGCAAGCAGCGCAACAATGCCGCGATCAATGCGGTCGATCTCTGTCCTGACCTCTTCGATGCTGGTGCATTTTGTCTCTGCGCTCATTAATGCTCCCACATTACATCTTGTATCGCCCCATATCCTCGTCGTTCAGCCCTTCGAGCCAGCCGCGCAACTGCTCGGCCGCCTGTCCCTCCGCCGGCCCCGTGGTGTTGAGCTTGGCTGCCTGCATCACCTCTTCGGTGACATAAATCGGGCAATCCGCGCGTAGCGCCAACGCGATGGCGTCCGACGGCCGAGCGTCAATCGCCAGCGGTTCATCCCCTTGCCGAAGCCACAGTGTCGCGAAAAACGTATCGTCATTAAGCTCTGATATAACAACACGTTCCAGACGCGCATTCAAGTGACGCATGAGATTTCTGGTCAGATCGTGAGTCATCGGGCGCGGCACCGCCACCTTCTCAATCTCAATGGCGATGGCGTTGGCCTCGAAGATCCCCACCCAGATGGGCATCACCGTCTCCGAGGCAACGTCCTTGAGCACAATGATGGGCATACTGGTGGCTGGGTCCAGCGTCAGTCCGCGAATCCGCACTTCTACGTCCATGGCTTCCCTTTCCGTTATCCGCTTCTATCTTAGACTGCCTCGCCCGCCAAACTGTTTGGATGCGTTGCGGTTATCTTCACCTGCACGTAATTTCCGGGTGCTGGCGCGATCGCTTGCGCGCAGGTGAAGTTAACCGGCTTGTTCTGGCTGCTGCGTCCGATAACTTGCCCCTTCGCCGGATTCATCCCCTCAACCATGACTTCCATGATCTGCCACAGATGCTTGGCATAATTGGCTCTTTGAATCTCGCGCTGACGATCAAGAACAACTTGAAGCCTACGCGCCTTCTCCACCTCGGGGATGGAATCGATCATCGTCAACGCCGGAGTGTTGGGTCGGCCCGAGTACTTGAACCCGAAGACGCAATCGTACTCGACCTCGTTCAAAAGGTCCATCGTCTGAATCAGATCCTCCGCCGTCTCGCCGGGAAAGCCGACAATAATGTCGGTCGAAATCGCGATGGGCCGGCGCGCGGCCTTAATCCAACTGATGCGCTCCAGGTAATCCTCGCGGGTGTACTCGCGGTTCATCGTCTTCAGAATCCGCGTGGAGCCGGACTGCACGGGCAGGTGTACGTGATCGCAGAGTGTCGGCACGGCGTCAATGGCCTCGACAATGTCGCGGGTAAAGTCGCGCGGGTGGCTGGTGGTGAAGCGCACTCGCCGAATCCCTGCGACCTCGCCCACTGCAACCAGCAACTCCGCGAAGCTTCGCTTCCCTTCCGTATCGCGGTAGCTGTTCACGTTCTGTCCCAGGAGTTGAATCTCGGTATAGCCCTGGTCGGCAATGCGCCGCGCCTCCGCCAGTACCGAATCAGACCCTCGGCTGCGCTCCTTGCCGCGCGTAAACGGCACCACGCAGTAGGCGCAGAACTTGTCGCAGCCCTCGATGATGGTGATGTAGCCGCGATAGGGATTCTGGCGGGCGGTAAACTCGGTCTCGAAGGTCTCGTCGGTCTGGCGGTCGTCGAGTCCGGTGATGCGCGTCTCGCCGGCTTCCAGGCGCTTGAGCATCTCCGGCAGCTTGCGGTACGAGGCCGAGCCTGAGACCAGCGAGACGTACGGCGTCCGCTCGAAGATCTTCTCGCCCTCCTGCTGTGCCACGCAGCCCAGCACCGCGAAGCGCTTGCCCTCCCGGTGCTGGCGCTTGTATTCATCGAGGCGATGGAAGACCTTTTGCTCGGCTTTGTCGCGGATGGAGCAAGTGTTGTAGAGGATCAGGCCGGCGTCTTCCACCGACTCAACCTGCCGGTAGCCCTCGTGCTGCAATGTGCCGATGACCTTTTCCGAGTCATGGGCATTCATCTGGCAGCCAAAAGTCTCTAAATAGAATGTTTTCTCGGTTGCCATAGCAGCTCTCAGTATACCGTGATGCGCTTTGCGCCAGTTCGGCTGCGGCTCAGTCTCAACGCAACCCGGTGTGCAGGTAGGCGATCAGCGCGGCCATCTGCTCCTCGGTGAAGCGGCCGCTGAAGCCGGGCATCATTCCCTTCCCTGCCAGCACATTCTGCCACACGGCCGCGTCGGTGGCCGGAGCGCCGCTGGGCAGGGTCTTATGGTCGAAGACACCGTGCAGATCAGGCGGAACCTTCTTGAGAGCCAAGTCGTTGTCTTCATGGCAGTGGGCGCAGCGAACCTGATAGAGGTGCCTGCCTTCCGCTTCCTGCGGAGTCAGCGACGGCGCTCCGTGGCAGCCAGTCAAACAGGCTGTCGCTGCAATGCAAAGGAGAAGTTTACTTCGAGAAATGCACACATACTTGCGCCTCAGAGTTGATTATGCCATTGGCCGCAACAGGCGGAGCCGATGCAACCGCATCCAGAGGGAATCCCAGCCGCTTCCACTCGTCGTAGCCGCCGCGCAGGGGGCGGATGCGCTCGATGCCCAGCTTGTGCAGGGTCATCGCGGTCTTGGCGGCTGTGGCTTCGCTGGGGCAACTACAGAAGAGGACAATGTCGCGGTCGCGGGGAATCTCGTGATGGCGCTCGGCCAGCGTCTCGGGCGAGAAATGCAGTGCGCCGGAGATCGTGAAGGGGTCCGTCACAAGCTCTGACGGGTCGCGCAGATCCACGATGAAGACCTGCTCGCCGGCATCGAGCCAGCTCTTCAACTCCTGCGGCTCCAGCCGCGCTGCCACCAACTTTTTAAGGACCATGCGGCGGCGTATGACGCGAACCATCAGGAATCCGATGATACCCAGAACAAGCAAGGCGCCGGAGAAGCGACCCGCCCAGTTGAGCAGATCGGGGGAGCGCTTTAGCAGGTCGCCGAAGAAGCGGCCAGCGGCTAGCAACGCGACGAGCCACGCTGCCGCGCCAATGCCATCGAAGAGAAGAAAGCTGCCAAATGCCATGCCGTTCTGGCCAGCCACGGGAGGGGCCAGAGTTGCCAATCCAGGAACAAACTTGGCAATCATGAGCGTGACTGCGCGGCGGCGGCCGAATGAATTTTGAGTCCGGCGGACGCAGACGGTGGGCTCCAGAGAGAGCTTGCAAAGAATACGCAGCACGCGGTGCCCGTAGCGGCGGCCGATGAGGAACCAGGAACTGTCGGCCACTAGCGAGGCGGCGAGGCCGGCCAGCAGGGCGAGAAGAAAATTGAATTCATGCTGCGCGGAGAGCGCGCCGGCCGCAAGCAGTACAGGCGCGGCAGGCAGCGGAATGCCTAACTGCTCAACCAGAACCCAGGCAAAGAGCAGCACGTAGCCATAGAGGAGCAAAATGTGTTCCGGCAAAGCCATTAGATGATCCTGTATTCACTTACGTGAGTCAGACCGCGCATCCCTGTCAAGGTAGAAAATTGTGGAAGATTCGAGTGGCCTCATCTAATCAGATGATTGTCTGAGCAAATTGGCTTCATGCATTCGCTTAAACGTTAAAAGGCCGCCCGAAGGCGGCCCTTTTAACTCATTTCGGACTGTCGGAAAGATCGCCGCTCTATGGCTGCGCCTGTTGCGAGGGCGCGGTCTGAATCGCCGCCGCATCCTGCTGTCCCTTGGAGGCGAACCAGTTGCGGTCCCAGAGGTTCTTGTAGAACTCGCCGGTCAACTCCGCCGCGCGTGGGCCGAAGGTGGGCCTTCCGCCTTCGAGGAAGAAGACGGTGACCAGGCTGCCCTGCGGTGAGTCGGAGTACGAGGCGAACCAGCCGAAGCGCGTACCCTTATCCGAGCAGGTTCCGGTCTTGCCGAAGACAGGCAGCTCGTTGAAGTTGGCGCGCAGGCGGCGGGCGGTGCCGTACTCGACCGCGCCGGCCATGCCGTCCTCGATTTCAGGAACGTAGCGAGCGATGTCCAAGGTACGCTTGACCTTGGGGGTAAGGTTGGCGGCTTCTTCGGGCGTGGTGGGGTGCTGAAGGTAGTAGAGGGTTCCTCCGTTGGCGAGGGCGGCAACATAGGCGCCGAGTTGGAGAGGAGTGAGCGAGACACCCTGGCCGAAGCTGCACATGCGGCCCACGCCACCCTCGGCGGCGGGCAACTCCTGATCCGGATAGACGCCCAACTGCTCGCCTTCGATGTTGTAGCCGGCCAGCTCGCCCAGGCCGAATTGGTTAGCGTAGTGGCGCACGCGGTCAAAGCCCAGTTCCCGGCCCAATTCCTCGAAGTAGAGGTTGTTGCTCTTGGCCAGTGCCTGGGTCATGTTCATGCGGAATCCGGCCAGCTTGACCGGCGTATCGCGCGTGACCAGCCCTTCGGAGAGCGCGGCCATGGCGACCGTGAGCTTGATGGTGGAGCAGGGTTCCGCGCCCGGCGAGAGGGCCAGCTTCTGGTTGACCATGGCCAGAATGCGCCCGTTGGAGGGGTCGATGACCACGGCCGTGCCGTTCATGCCGCCGAGAGCGTCGATGGCCGCCTGGCGAACCACTGGATCCTCTCCGGCCGTTATGTCGCCGGCCAGAATGTCTCCGCTGGCAAAAGAGCTGGCAGTGAAGCGCTCAGAGGAGTGATGGCGACGGGAAGTAAGGGCCGAGCGGCGCGCGTTGGCTCTCGCGTTGCCTCTTGCGGTCAGGCGGGCATGCTGTCCGCCAAGCGCGGCTTTCGACGTGGAACGGGTAGCCCTGGCGTGAGCGGGAGTGGACTTCGTAGCAGGCTGTGCAGCTTTTGCAGCCGCGGCGTGATGGCCGGCAGCGCGATGAGGCTCTGACAGATGCTTTTCCGTCGCCTTGGCGCGATGCGGCGAGTGCGGCACGTCCAGCGCGACCGCGCCCCCGGCGCAACCAATCATAATCAATGCAACTGCCCAAACGCGGGAAAATTTCATCTAGCCAGATTCCTCTCTCCTTACGGAGTGCCGTGCCGCGCGTCCTCCTCGGAGGTACGCACTTCATGCCATCACAACCGGAATACCACTCTTGTCGGCTAATTCGCAAACAACTTACAGCCCTTGTTGCGGATAAAGCCAACTCTGATCCCGTCGCACTGTCTTTCGGCGCAAGAGGCAGCTTTGCATTTGTAGAGCTATATTGCACTATACTCCTCTGCGATCCATTGCAAACAACTCCCAGTACCTTGGTCACCTAGAACCCCAGCCGCCGTAGAAAGGTCGGCTTCTCCAGATCCGGCTGCGTCTCAACGTTGGTCTCTACGTATTCACTGGGCGGCGGGGTGAAGGCCGGCTCCTCGGACAACTCGGCAAACTTCGGCCTTGCGGGATTGGCCGCCGGTTCCATTTCCTCCTGTGGAAGATCCCTGCCCGTCTCGGCAATTTCAGGCTCAGCGCCAGTTGTGTCCGCAGAAGGCGCGGTGGCAGAGAAATAGTTAGGCCCGTCTTCTTCATCGGGCTCAGCCACATCCTCGGCTTCGACCGCGTCTTCCGGCTCTTCATCCTGCGAGAGAAAGCGCGGCGGAGCTGCGGGCGCCAGAACCTGCGCGGAAGAAGTCGCCGGAAGCCTGTTTTCAGGCGCAGCCAGAGGAACCGAGGCCATTGAATCTGAATCCAGTGGAATCGAAACCACGGACGGCTCTTGCACGCTCAACATACGTTCGCGCCGCTCCGGCATCTGGTTGCGGAAGCCGGTGGCGATCACGGTAATCTTGACGTCTTCGCCCATCTTCTCGTCCAGCACGGCGCCGAAGATGATGTTCGCGTCCTCGTGAGCGGCGGACTGGATGAGCGACGAGGCCACGTTGACCTCGGAGAGCTTGAGCGAGCTGGAGCCGGTGATGTTGATGAGAATGCCGCGCGCGCCGTCGATGGCGCCGGCTTCGAGCAGCGGCGAGGCCATCGCCGCCTGGGCCGCTTCCATGGCACGATTCTCGCCCGAGCGCACCGCCGTGCCCATCACCGCGTGGCCCATGCCGGCCATGGTGGTCTTCACGTCGGCAAAGTCGCGGTTGATGATGCCGGGAATGGTGATGATGTCGCTGATGCCTTGCACGCCTTGGCGCAGCACGTCGTCGGCGATGCGAAAGCTCTCAAAGAAGCCGGCGTCCTTGGCCACGGCCAGCAGCTTCTCGTTGGGGATAACAATCATTGTGTCAACGCTTTCCAGCAGTTC